>NZ_JAUBRM010000014.1:0-100407 GCF_036701905.1 Microcoleus sp. MON2_D5 | reverse complement strand
CATCTTTTTTCACAGTTTTACTAGCTTTTTCATTTTGGCGCTTTTTTCATATATTTGCAAAAGTGAGATGCACCCGAAAGTATTTTTTATAGTGATCAATCAAGTTGACAAAATAGAACCTTTCAGAGAATGGGATGAAAAAAATCACAGACCAGGCCCAAATCAACTGCAAAATATAGAGGCGAAATTATCGGTTGTGTCAAGATTTTTTGCAACACCCGTGTCTAAAATTATTGCTGTTTCTGCTGAAGAAAAATACAATTTAGTTCGCTTAATTGATGAAATCGTGTTTGCGTTACCCAAAGATAAAAAAGTTACATTTGCCAGCAATGTAAAAAAAGAAAATGTTTCAGAACCAACAAAAACCAAAGCAGAAAAAGGATTTTGGGATACTGCTTGGGATATTGTCACAGAAGTTATTCCAGCAGTAATAGAGTCTATCCCCATAGTTAGTTCCTTCTATAAAGGTGTTAAAAGCATTTTCAAGTGGTTCTTTTAAATCGCTCGCCTCTAAATTATTTCGAGATGATATAGGATGAAAACATGGATATAAATGTTAATGTAAGATATGAAGCCTTGCTAGACAATTTGCTGATGAAATACCCATGTTTTCAATTTCTGAAAAATCAAAAGTTGAAACATTCAGATAGAAGAAAATGGCATCTCAAGAGTGAAGACAGGCTAATATACTGCCTTCAGGTCATATTTATTGGCAAAACTGGTTATGGTAAATCTACAACTGTCAATCATATTCTTGGACAAGAGATATTTGAGTCAAGTGATATTGAGAGTTGCACAAGAGAGTGCCAATCTGCTATGTTCCAAATTCATGAAAGCACCGATCTATATTATTTTTCCCTAGCCGATTTACCGGGAATTGGTGAGTCAATAGCTTTAGATAAGAAGTATATTGAATTATATTCCGAATTTTTAGAATTCAGCGATACTGTGGTTTATTTGTTGCGGGCCGATCAAAGAGATTTAGCTGTCGATTTAGAGACCTTTAGCCGTTTGTTTGCAACTAAAAAGCAAAGGGATAAAGTAATTATTGCTTTGAACTCAGTTGATAAAATTGAACCTATCAACCGGACTAAACCCTTTAAACCCAGTCAATTACAGCTAGAAAATGCTAACAAAAAAATGAAGATTATATCTGATTCTTTGGGAATTTCCCCAAATAAAGTATTGTATTATAGTGCAACAGAGGAATATAACTTAGACAGTTTAATGACAGCGATTGCTCAAAATTTGAAAGCACGCATAGACAAGTGGGCATAAAAGGTTAATAACTGGGGAGGTGACAAAGAGAGCTAAGAGCTAGGCCTAATCTGAGTTACAGCCCTCATCCCCCGTTGATAAAAGTGGCGCTTATGCGGGGTTAATTTCATTAACTCTTGAACTGCTCCGGTATATTTGTCTAGGTATGTAACCCATTGTTGGCTATCTAGACCGCTGCCAAAGGTACTCCGCCTCTGATACTTTCTCTTTGATTCTTTAGGACGAACAATATACTTTTTGACCGATTTCATTTTCAGCGTTGTCCCTTGCATGACAGCATTACTATAAGCGAGGGCTATTAATAAAATGAGGGCCATCAGTCGCTTACCTTTTAAGCCAGTTCCCTCTAAATAATAACCTCCACTTTTATAATCTCGGAACATCTCTTCAATTCCCATCCGCTTTTTGTAGGCAGCGATCGCACTATTGAGAGAGCCTAAATTGGTCAGGATAAACCAACCCTCCTTAACCGATATGCCCCGATATTTTCTTTTCCATTTACAAGCCACATCAAATCCCCCTATCGGTTGAGTCTTTCTGACTTTGACTCCAGGGAAATAGAGAGAAATTCCGGGAACTAATCCTACCTCCTTCAACGGCTTCCAGATTTGAGGTTCGGTTTCGATACAAAGAGAGCATTTAAGTCGTAAACAAAAATATACACCTGCCTCCCTGATCCAGTTAGCCAGCTCGACCGAGCAAAATTCCCGGTCTCCTAAAACCACTACTTTATAATCTTTCAAAAGCGGTAAAATTTCTGAGAGCGCATCCCTTTGTTCTGTCAAATTACTACTTCCTAGCTTGGGTAACAGGGACCAGGATAAAGGAATAGCTCTCTTCTCCCAAACCAGACTTACCACTCGTCAAGTTTATATATCCCCATTGGGTGCGATCGATGACAATTGATAAAGTCTGACCCACTTGGCAATAGGTGGTTAACCAATAAGTTATCAGGGGATACCAAATCTGGCGGAGGGTTAATTGAGGTAAATCCAAGAACCTTTGTAATTTCCGACGCCGACTTTCGGCGGTAATCGGGTAGGGAAACACTCGCGCTAATTGCTCCAACTTAACTTGTCTTTCCGATTGCAGTAGATTGAGCAGGATACTTAATACTAAAAACTGAGTACGAGTTAAGTGTTGCTGGAGATGCGTCTGATAAAATAGAGGTAACATAATTTGTGATAGGTCGTCGGTACTTTGAACGGGCCTATCTTTTTTTACCACAAGTGGGTCAACGCCTTACCTTGTCTAGCTTCTAACGGGGTTGTCACCCCCCCAGGGTTAATAAATAATAATCCTGCTTTAAGACCCCCTAAATTTCTTAGTCCGCGAAGGCGGACTTTGTTTGTGTAGAAGCGGTTTCAACCGCCGAGTCTCTAAGAAATTTTTAACGCAGATTTAGTATAAGGTGCGCCGAAGCGCACCCTACAGAATTAGATCGAAGTTTTTACTCGTGCAACTTCAGCAAGGGTTCAATCTGCTGCCTTTGAAACTGCAATTCATCCGCCAAAGGCTGGTAAATTTCTCGATCGCCCGATTCATTGCAATAATCCCACAAACGATTGTAACAGTGCCTGTCGTCGTCCCAACCCGGATGGTTAACAATCGGATACAAGCAGATTCCCTCTATCGGAACTCCTGCTTTCATCGCCGCCATTACCTCAGTGCACACATAATTAAACCAGACAGGTCTAAAATCGTCTTCAGTACCCGTTTCTGCTATGAATAACGGGCGACGGTAGCGCTCAAACACTTCTTGCAGCATTTCACGAAACGGGCGGTACAGCGGATCGGTGTATTTCATCGGCTCTTCATTGTGAATCCACTGATTGCAATCGTAATAATTCACCCCAATAATGCGGACTGTGTAAATGCCTTGCTCCTGCAAGCGTTGTTAGTCGGCTGCTGCAAATTTATCGTGACCGGTGGCGGCTGTGACATCGAGGCGTTTTCCGGATCGCAATCTCTGGGTGGAACATTCAAATCCGCCCATGAAAAAACTTTGAAACATCAATCGGATGGGTAATGGGGCATTCAGGTTTGTAGTCAGGACTAAATTCCTTAGATTTCAATCATAAAAAACTCAAGTCCTTACTACAAACGGTATTTTTGTAAGAAGTATATCGATCGGCAAAAACTCAAAATGAAATCAGAAAAAAATCTCAGATTTTCACTTTTTCCTTGACCAATCACCAATTAGCATTGAGTAATACCTTGCGGCAGTGAACTGTCTTCGGCCCTATTCCCGCCGAGAGTTGCCTCCGCGATCGCCTCTAGGGGAAACTTGGGAGTGCGATCGGCATACAGCAAACCGTTAGCTTCTTGGTAAGTATCGGTCAACTGCGTGTAACAAAATCCACTGAACATTTCCACTTGGTTTACCACCTTCAGCAGCGCAGTGTAGCGCCTTTGCAGTTCCTGGGTGTCCGACGCGCGTACGTAGCCCCAAACTCTGTAAAAATCGGGGTTTTCGCGGCCAGCGCAGGCGATGCCGCCGAATTCTGTCAGCATCATCGGCTGTCCTTGGTGGGGGTGGCCGTCGAGGGTGAGGATGCGCCCTCCCGGACGCCCGCGATCGAACAAATCCGCTAGCTGGACTTCGGGCCCGTAGCGCTTGGCTAGGGTGTGCGGGTTGTTGTCGTAGTCGTGAATCGCCAGGATGTCGGTATCGATGCTTTCCCAGCCGTCGTTACCGATGACGGGGCGAGTCGGATCGAGGGTTTTTGTCAAGAAATACAGCGCTTGCACGTAGTTGCGGTGGGCTGCTGCTTCGACTAAATTCGGAACTCCCCAAGATTCGTTAAACGGCACCCAGACTACGATACAGGGGTGGCTGGAGTCGCGGTCAATGACTTCCGTCCACTCCCGCGTCAGCCGTTGAACGGCTTTGGGAGTGAAGCGGTAGGCGCTGGGCATTTCTTCCCAAACTAAGAGCCCGAGCACGTCAGCCCAGTACAAAAATCGGGGGTCTTCGATTTTTTGGTGCTTGCGGACGCCGTTGAAACCCATTGCTTTGACTAACTCGACATCGTGGCGCAAAGCTTCGTCGGAGGGGGCGGTCATCATGGTGTCGGGCCAGTAACCTTGGTCGAGCACCAGTCGCAAATAGTAGGGGCGGCCGTTTAGCATGAAGCGATCGCGCTGGATGCTCACCGTCCTCATGGCGGTATAAGATTTAACCTCGTCGAGCAGTTTGCCGTCGGCCCACAACTGCACTTGAGCATTAATTAGCGTCGGTTTTTCGGGACTCCACAGCAATTCGTTGCGGTAGTCGTCGATACCAGGGTCGGAGAGGGCGATGCGGCGGTGGATTTCGCCGTTGATGACTTCGTAGGTGTCGTTGACCAGCAGCATACAGCCGATCGACAGTTTAACTTTAACCTGGATTCCCGACTGGCGATCGCCCGCGACAAACGCTTCAAAACCGATTTCCCAGCGTTCAAACTGGGGAGTCCAGCGGATGCGCTGGATATAAGTGTGAGGCACCAATTCTACCCAGACTGTCTGCCAAATGCCGGTCGTGCGCGGATACCAAATATTGTGTGGCTCTATTTGCCAGTCTTGCTTCCCGCGCGGTTGCTCCAAATCTTGCGGGTCGTCCTGCGCCCAGACTGTGACCCGCTGCGGCCCGTTGAGGTTCACAAGTGCTGTAATGTCTGCGCTGAAAGGAGTGTGTCCGCCTTCGTGTTCCATGACAAACTGACCGTTCACCCAGACGCGGGCGCGGTAGTCTACGGCCCCAAAGTGGAGGAGAGTTCTTCCTTCTGTATGGGGTATGTCAAATTCGCGCTCGTACCAGCAGTTGGCGTGAAAATTCGTGTCCCCGATCCCACTTTTTGCCGATTCTGGAGCAAACGGCACTTCTATAGTGTGAGTCCACTCAGAAATATCGATCGGCTGCACGCAGCGTCCCGCGTCATCGTAAGCAAATCTCCACTGACCATTGAGACAAATCCAGTTGCTCCGGCGCAGTTGAGGGCGGGGATAACCTGTTTTCCGTCCTTGAACTGTGACCTTACTATCAAGAGTTGCAGACTCTTCTATCTCGCAATTTTCTAATTCTCTTCCTAACCAACTCATCGGCACATCTACCTGAAGTTATATATATAGGTTAGCCACAATTACCACCACTTTGACAAGTTTTTTGCTGATTAATTTGCAAAAGTTCTGCACCTTAATACAGGCTCATCTGAAGGCTCTCTTGTGCTGAAGTCATTAGTCAGAAGAAAGAAGAATAAACCAGGAAGATTTTTCCTATTCCCCACTCTCCCCCTCTCCCCCTCTCCCCCTCTCCCTCTAGCTAGCAAGACTGTGCAAACCTCCTAACGGTTCAGTTAGCTCACTTTTGAGAGAAAAGTCTTCTGCAAACGGCAAACACTGAAATATTTGCTGTAGTCCCGTGAGTTCAAAGAGAATTCTAACTTGTTCGCTCATGGCAGAGATCAAAAGTATACATTCGCTGTCCCTAACTAATTTCACGATCGCCACTACAGCCATTAACTCGGAATTTTTCAGGAAATTTATTTTTGAGAAATCCAGCATAAGAATTTTCCCACCGCTTTCAATGAGGCGCTGTATTTCTTTCTGAAACTGAGCAAATTGAGAATTTTCCAAAACCTCATGAGACAAAACAATTTTAACTAGAACGTTCATTTTTACCTCACTGCTTGTTTGAATTATTAAATAACTTTTGATGAAAACCGAGTAAGGTGCTCTGTGGGCACCTTACCTTTTTACCCGTAACTCGCAGCTTCCAGCTACTTGCTAGCAGAGTTGCCGTTACCGTTGCCGTTGCCGTTACCGTTGTTGACAGCAGCGACTTCTAGAGAAGCTGCGGCTGGACGAGGGGGGGTAACTCCATTGGAGGAGCTTACATTAGAGGCCGAACCGTTAACATTTTCTACCAATTCAATTACCGGCTTGGTAGTAATTTGTTTGTAAGTTGTCAGAGCTTGAGCGACTACTTGATCCATGTTGTAATACCTGTAAGTCGCCAGCCTTCCCACGAAAGAGACTCCCGGAGTTGCATCAGCCAAAGCCTTATATTTCTTGTAAATTTCGGCATTTTCTGGACGCGGAACAGGGTAGTAAGGGTCTCCCTCAGCTTGGGGATATTCGTAGACAATGCTAGTTTTTTGATGCTCTTGTCCGGTGAGGTATTTAAACTCCGTGCAGCGAGTATATAAATGCTCGTTGGGGTAATTTACGACCGGTGCTTTTTGGTGTACGGGTACGTTCAGTGTTTCGTGCTTGAATTCCAAGGAACGGTAAGGAAGTTTGCCGTAGCAATAATTGAAATAGGAATCCACCGGCCCGGTGTAAATCATTTCTCCGTAAGGGATAAAACCCTCAATTTCCCGGTAGTCGGTATTCAGCATCACCTTGATGTTTGGGTGAGAAAGCATCTTTTCAAACATCCGAGTGTATCCGTGCAACGGCATTGCTTGATAGGTATCGGTAAAATAGCGATCGTCCCGGTTAATGCGAGTGGGTACGCGCGCAATCACTGAGTTGTCGAGTTCCGACGGGTCCATTCCCCACTGTTTGCGGGTGTAGTTGCGGAAGAATTTCTCGTAAAGTTCGCGACCGACTTTGCTGACAACCACATCTTCTGAAGTGCGAATGTAATCCTTTGGTTCTGCTACTTTCGCGAAGAAATCTTCTACTTCAAATGAGGTGAGATTCAGTCCGTAAAGTTGGTTGACGGTGTTGAGATTGATGGGAATTGGCAGCAGTTGACCGTCAACGCTGGCTAGGACGCGGTGTTCGTAGGGCCGCCACTCGGTGAAGCGCGAAAGATACTCGAAAACTGGGCGCGAATTGGTGTGAAAAATGTGGGGGCCGTATTTGTGTACCAGGATGCCGTGGTTGTCGTAGTGATCGTATGCGTTGCCGCCGATGTGGTTGCGGGTATCAATTATCAGGACAGTTTTTCCAGCTTCATTTGCTAGTCTTTCGGCAATGACGCTACCTGCAAATCCGGCTCCGACGATTAAATAGTCAAACATTGAAACACCTCTAATTGTGGGTAAGGGTAAGGAATAATTGGTAATTGGAGATAAAGCGAGGAGTGTTGAGTGTTAATTTTTGAATCCGTAAAGTGTAACTCTTTAAATTCACCCTCAACATTCCTAACTTAAAACTTTGATCCGGTCTTCGGCTTTCTGCCGTTTCTGGTCTATCGCACTTTCGATCAACCCCAGCATTTCGCCCCAGGTATTGTCCCAAGAATTGTCTGCTAAAAAGGCGTCTACTTGGCTGAGCCACTTGGTGCGAACGTCCGAACTTTCGCTGAGGATTTCTTGGGCACAAGCAACGAATTCTTCAGAATTGCTAGCAATCCGAACCAAGCCCTTTTCTCCGTAGGGCCGCACCACGTCGCGGATAGGAGTAGAAATCACAGGTTTGCCGGCAGCGAGGTATTCTGGAGTTTTCGTGGGACTAATAAACTTAGTCGATTCGTTTATCGCAAAAGGCAGCATTGCGATATCCCACCCGCCAAGATACGCTGGCAGTTCTTGATAAGATTTCCCGCCGAGATAGTGGATATTTGGGTGGGTTGGCAGAGTTGTCGGAGCGATTTTCGTCACCGGGCCAATAATGACTAAATGCCAGTCCGGCCTTGCTTGGGCTATGTCCCCCAGCAGTTTGATATCCATGCGTTCGTCTATAACGCCATAAAATCCCAAACGCGGGTGAGGAATGTCTTTTTGATCCGTCGGTTCTTGTGAAAGATTCCTGGCGGTCGCAAAGTGTTCTTTTTCGATGCTGCTGGGGAAGGCGTGAATGTTTGGGTGCTGGTGCTGCTTGGCTTCGTAAAGGTTGTGTCCGCCTGTAAATACTACGCTGGCGCGCTTTAATAGTTGGTTTTCATTGGCTTTTAAATCGGGGTGTGCGCCTTTGAATGCTGACAATTCATCCATGCAATCGTAGACTACAGCTAGCGGCTTTAAGTGGTTGGTGAAACTCACAGCCATTGGTGTGTAATACCAGAGGATGTACTGGCTGATTTCGGCCGCTCGAAACAAATCATCTAGCATGGCTTGCTGAGCAGTTTGTGCTGTTGCTTCGCTGGTTCCTTTGGTCAGGTGCGGTACTATTACCCAGACTCCGCTTTCGTGGATGCTGACATCAAGCCACCAATCAGTAGCCACGCTATAAATCGGTTCTTCTACAAAGAATACGCGACGACTTTTGGCACAACGACTTAAGAGATGTTGCGGACGCTGATAGACAAAATTCCACCGCAAATGAGACAGGCAAACTAAATCTGGTGCATCTAAAGCCTCAGTTTTTGATAAGTTGGCGCGCAATGCGGGCGAGGAAGCAAATTGAGAGGGCGATTTGGCTGGATCTATAGAGGTAAATCGGATCTCCCATGCTCGCTCTTTATTGCTATAACTATTGTTTACTGAGTTTTCTGGGGGCGACATATTAGCCTCGGGAATTTGTCCATGAAAATTTGTCCGTTAAAATTTGTCAATAGGATATATTTCTCAGCATTCTCTTACTGAAAGTCGCAAGCATAAATCTGAGAACTTTTATTGACTAGCAAGGGCCGCATTCAGTGAGCCAAACAAAGAAACTGTTTAGCTGCGGAGAAACACGCTTATCTGCTTTTTTCAGAAGTGAAACTTGGAGATAAGTTAATATTGTTAGACTTGCTATTGCTGTTAAATGTAACCCAGTTTTTCTGCCCTAACTTCTATCTGAAGGATGACTTCTATCTCAGGACGCGCTTAGCTTGTATGCTGGGTTCAAAAGCCGTTAAAAGGCCGATCGACCTTGTAAAATGACTCTTAACTGGCAGGGACGGCGTGAAAAAAGAGCGAGTTTTATTGCTTTATTTGGAGATGAAAGAAAATTTGTCATCAAGTTTATGTTGCTTTTTGATTTGACAAACCTGGCTTTTTTTTCACTCATCCGAGCGCTAATTGGGAAATTTTGTATCCTAATATACAAAAAGCCGGCCGACATTTCTGACTTCCGATAGATTAACAATTGACAGTTTCATAGAGTGGGGTTAAACTCACCGAAGAGCACCTGTCTCAACAATATCAAAGAAACCACGCAACCGCAACGATAAACCTAAGATTTTGCGCGAGTCTGCGACAAGAAACCAAGGTGGTGAGATTTGCGCTGTGGGCGTCAGTTTAACCTCGCGCCCACAGCAAAAATGTCAATCATCCCTCTAAGGGCGGCTTCGCCGATATCTGCAATGGAACGCCAAATATCCACCTAAACCCGCCCAGACTAGAAGATAGCAGCAATTTTAAAGTCGGCGGTCAATTTTTGCCAGTCCCCCTCCGAAGGCAAAATCTTGCAGCGTCGAACTCTTTAAGAAATCGTGGGGAAAACCCAATTCAATGGCACTTACGTTGTCTAACTGCTGCATTTGCTCCGGCGTTAATTCAAACTCCAAACAAGCGAGATTTTCCTGAAGTTGCGAGAGTTTGCGGGAACCCACAATCGGAATAACTTGGACTGGCTGTTGTCGCAGCCAATTTAGGGCTATTTGAGAAGCAGGTTTACCAATTTCGGCTGCTATTTTGCTAACTTCGCCAGCAATTTGGAGGTCTCGTTCGTTAATTTTTCCCGATTCAGGTGAATTCAGCCGTTTAGCTTCGCTGGCTGTTTCTGAAGTGTTGTATTTTCCTGTCAGCAAACCGGCTGCTAGGGGGCTCCAAGCTGTGACGCCAATATCAAAGGCTTTTGCCATAGGGATCAAGTCCCGTTCAGGAGTTCGCTCTTTTAAAGAATACTCGATTTGCAAGCCGATAAATGGTGTCCAACCGCGCAGGTTGGCGATCGTATTTGCTTGAGAAATAATCCAAGCCGGCGTATCGGAAATGCCGATGTAAAGAACTTTGCCGGCGCGCACCAAATCGTCAAAAGCGCGCATTACTTCTTCAACGGGTGTGGTAAAATCCCAAGCGTGCAGCCACAGCAAATCTATGTATTCAACTTGCAATCGCTTCAAACTGGCCTCTACTGCTTGCACCATATTTTTGCGGTGGTTGCCGAAACCATTGATTTCGCCATTCTTCATGTTGAGGCTATACTTAGTGGCAACTACCCATTTTTCGCGATCGGCTGCGATGAACTCACCGACATATTTTTCGCTAGTACCGTTGGTGTAGAGATTCGCGGTATCAATGAAATTGCCACCTGCTTCTGCAAAGGCGTCGAACATTTTCCGGCTTTCGTCGTAGGAACTTCCCCAACCCCACTCTTCCCCAAAAGTCATGGTTCCGAGGCAGATTTCGGAAACGCGAAGTCCGCTGTGACCTAGTAGTTTGTATCTCATGTCACCCTTCCGCTAGTTAATGTTTGTTAACAGTTTAGATCGGGATTTCCCAAACTGTTGCCATCAGTCGGGGTGGCGGGTTTTACCGGGCCTTAGCGCTGTGCTTAATGTTGAATGTTTTGCCAAGTCAATCAAAATGTTTTAGCTTCCGGGGTTCCGAGCCATCGCCCCTGCGTTTAGTTTAAACACCGGGCAGGGGCGATTATCTTATTAATATATTTAGGATTACATTAATGAATTAAAATACAGTAAAATCCCAAAAAAAAGATCTACCTTTAGATAGGTACTTTATGAAACGAGTTAAATTACACGGTGCTATCTTAAATATTCAGAAAACCCCACAGAACTAGAGAAAAAATTAATGTAGCTAAATTAACTTTTTAGCGTTATAGTGATTTATAGATTACAAAAACTAGGTGACTCACTTGGCTGATATCGTTGATACCGCCGTTTCGGCTGGATCTTTTACAACCCTAGTTGCTGCTGTCAAAGCTGCTGGTTTAGTAGATACTCTCAAAGGCGCTGGCCCCTTCACTGTTTTTGCGCCTACTGACGAAGCTTTTGCTAAGCTTCCCGAAGGTACTGTAGAAGCACTGCTTAAGGACATTCCTAAGCTCACAAAAATCTTGACTTATCATGTCGTTTCTGGCAAAGTTATGGCCGCTGATGTGGTCAATTTGAAATCTGCCAAAACAGTTGAAGGTTCAGAAGTTAAAATTGATGCTTCCAATGGCGTCAAAATCAATGATTCTACCGTTACCACAGCCGATGTTGCTGCTGATAATGGCGTCATCCACATTATTGATTCAGTCTTGCTTCCTGCGTAAGCACAGACTTAGATAGCGCAATACTATCTTGAGGGCGGTGGCTATAGTTAGCCGCCGCCCTGTTTTCGTTGAGGTTTAAATATTTTAGGCAGCTCAATAATTAAAACTATTATAGAGCAGCGGGAATTGACCGATCGCACTCAGCTTGACTTGGGTCCCAATTTGTCGCTGCTGGATTTACCGGGAAAACTCGTTGCAGGCAAACAGCGACAGGTACTCTGAACAAAAAAATTATCAAAAAAATAAAAAAGTGCGATCGACGGCGTTAGCAATTGTCCATAATTAGCGGCGCACTTATTTTGCACTCTCGCGCTGATTGCCATTGATGCGTAGATACCTGGCCACCAAACCCAAGATTTCTCCGAGCAACTGGGTTTACGGGGCCTTGTCCTAATTAAGATACAATAAGAACCACAAGTTTAAACTTTAGACCTTATTTGACATTCAAGCTATGCAATCTACAACTCAGTCCGAGACAGAACTGGCGATGGACGCTCCCAAACACGGATTGCCCGTTACAATCATTACAGGATTTCTCGGCAGCGGTAAAACAACCCTGCTCAACCACATCCTGACCAACCAGCAGGGTTTGAAAACAGCAGTTTTGGTAAATGAATTTGGCGAAATCGGCATCGACAACGAACTGATTGTCACCACCGACGACAACATGGTCGAGCTGAACAACGGCTGCATCTGCTGCACAATTAATGAAGATTTGGTTAATGCAGTTTACAAAGTTTTGGAACGTCAAGAAAATCTCGATTATCTAGTAGTCGAAACAACCGGACTCGCCGACCCGCTGCCAGTAGCGATGACTTTTTTAGGCACAGAACTGCGCGACCTGACTCGTCTCGATTCGATAGTGACAGTAGTAGACGCAGCCAACTACAGCTTAGATTTGTTCAACTCTCAAGCAGCTTACAGTCAAATAGCTTACGGCGATATAATTATCCTCAACAAAACTGATTTGGTTGAAGAAGCAGATTTAGATTTGTTGGAAGTTAAGATTCGGGATGTCAAAGAAGGTGCTAGAATTCTGCGAACGGTAAAATCGGAAGTTCCCCTACCGCTAGTTCTCAGCGTCGGATTGTTTGAATCTGACAAATATTTCCAATCTGAAAAAACTCCTAGCAGTCACGACCACGAGCATCACGAGCATCACGACCACCACGACCACCACGACCACCACGACCACCACGACCACGAACATCACGAACATCACGACCATCACGACCATCACGACCACAGCCATCACGACCACTCCCACCATTTAGAAAATGACGGATTTACCTCAATTTCTTTCCAGAGCGAGAAGCCCTTTTCTCTGAGGAAATTTCAATATTTCTTAGACAACCAACTGCCAACAAACGTGTTTCGCGCGAAAGGGATTATGTGGTTTGAAGAAAGCCCCAAACGGCATATTTTTCACTTGAGCGGCAAGCGATTTACGATGGACGATGACGAGTGGAAAGGCGAGCGGAAAAACCAGGTTGTTCTCATCGGTCAGGGTTTGGATACCGAGACTTTGCGATCGCAACTCGAAAACTGTCTTTGTATGCCTTCAACCAGTCGCGGCAAAGGTTTTGGGAAGAACTAACAGTAAAATATTCTTTTCACCTAAACCAAAGAGCGTCGCGGTGTAATTGTTTTCGCGATCGCGAACTGGAGATGGATGGGGACAATGAAGGCCGATCGCCCTCCAAGAAAAAGAGTGCCCTCCAAGAAAAAGAGCGCCCTCGAATAAAAAGAGCGATCGACCTATTTTATTGTTGCTAACAAAAACAGAGCCGCACACTTATACTGTCCGCCGATCTCAAAAGCACGATCGCCAGTGCTTTCAAAGGTGCAGAGTTGCGTTGGTTTTACGTAATCTCTGCACCTTTATGCTGTTCCCACCACCTCTCACCACTCCTACTTCCCACAAGCAGCGCCATAGTTGGCAAACTCAACGAGATCTGGGAGTTTCCCTTGACCGTCTCACGTTCCTTGTTTTCGGCTAAGCTATTACAACAAGCTTGCAAGGAGACGGGCTATGAGCAATCGGCAGCTAAAAAGAATTCGTCATTATATTTCGCTCTTTTTATCACGACTCCAAAGGAATTTTTGGTGTTTTTGGGTAAAAATTCAAGATGACATTTTTCTTTTTTTTGCTAATTGTTTATTAGCCCTTCTCAAATTTATTGGTTACACTGCCTGGTTTTTGGCTTTGATTTTAATGCTGGGTCATTTCTGTCTAGTTGACATACACATTAGCCGTGCGCGCATAACCCTCCAATCTCAGTGTCCTGAACCAGTGATCCAGCCTAAGCCTGCCGTGTCATTTAACACTCAGGCGGGTCAACTATAAACTTGCCTTTGAAGCCCCACGCTTAATCTAAGATTTAGTGGTGAGTGGCTGACAATTTCATTTTCATCCCGACACGGCGATTGCGCTGCTGTTGAAATAATCCTAGGACGCTACCAAAAAGCAGGTCAATGCGAGTCATCATCCAGCGAGTAAAATCATCTCAAGTCGAAATTGACGGTCAAATTGTCGGCAAAATTGGCTGCGGACTTAACTTGCTTGTAGGTATTGCAGACACCGACACCGAAGCAGAACTCGATTGGATGGCTCGCAAATGCCTGGAATTGCGTTTGTTTCCCGACTCGGCCACGGATACCGGGCGCTGGGACAAGTCCGTACAAGACATCGGTGGCGAGTTGCTGGTTGTGAGTCAGTTTACGCTCTATGGGGACTGCCGCAAAGGTCGGCGGCCTTCATTTGACCGAGCCGCGGCTCCTGAACGAGCTGAAATTTTTTATGATAAATTTGTCGAAAAGTTGCGCCAGAGCGGCTTAAAAGTTGAAACAGGCTTGTTTGGAGCGATGATGCAAGTCTCGATCGACAATGACGGCCCAGTGACTTTGATATTAGAGAGAGAATGCGGGTGAGTTGGTTGACAGGCCTCTCTGTGCACCGCACCGCACCCTACTTTTCTTGTCTTCCTACCCTTCGGGAACGGCTTCGCCGAACGTGTCCTTTGCGTCTTCGCGGTTCGTTCAAAAAAGGCCGTTGCGCGTTTTACTAAGAGCAAATTTTCAGATTAACCGGGTTTCCTAACTGCTGTTGCGTAGGTTCAGAAGACATGGGTTTTCGCTACATTTTCTCCCATCCCGATTCCAGAACCTCAAACCCTTAAAAAACCAGTTTGTAAATCGTCCACTCAGCGGCCCTGGAACACCGTCAATCTTTTTCGCGATCGCCCTACCCGAGTAACAGCTCAGAATGCTTGTACAGTAAGGCTTTAATGGCAATAAAACCAATCTCCCACAGCCAGCGCTTAGAATCAGATTCAGCAGCCAAAAACTGTTGGATGAGAGAGTGGAACACTGGCATCACTGCGGTTATCTCTACTTCCGTAACATTCAATGTATAGAGAGTTGAATCAGCACAGCAAGCGAAACCGCCAGCAACTGCCACCTCACTCTCTAACAAATGTCCTCGCACACCCGCTGTGCCCTACCACCCGATAAACGCCATGACTGTCAAAGCTGCCACCACCGTCAACTGCAACACCGCTTCTGACCTCAACTGCATTCCAGCCGCCTCCAGCGAACCAAACGCCGAAATCAATACTGTTCCCAGCATCGATATCCTCGCTTTGGCTAACTTCGCCCTCAAAGAATTGCAAGCCGAAATGAAAACTGCCAGCCGCAGCGCTCAAGCAGTGGCGATGCGGATTGCTAAGGAAGTCGAACGGATTTGCCAAAAAAGCGATCGCATCCAAATTTCCGGCGAAGTTGAAGCTTGGCAAATCACCTTGGCCGAGCACCGGTTGCAAAAAACCCTGCAATACTACCGCCTCGGTTCCAAACAAGGCCGCGTCGAACTGCACTCCCACCTCGCGGCTATGATTTACCGCCATGTTGCTTCTTTCCGATCGAACTTGAACTTCCAAGCTCGCTACAACATGATTGAAGACTTTTTGCAAGGCTTTTACATCGAATCTCTGCGAGCTTTCCGCCGCGAACACCAACTCGATGCCACCTACCAGCCCCGCACGCAGCTAGAATTAGCTGAGTACATGGCTTTCACCGAACACTACGCCAAGCGCCAAATTGGTTTGCCCGGCCGCAACCGCCAACGCCTGATCGTGTTGCGCGCTCAAGGATTTGCCAAGGGTCAGCCTCCAGAAACTGCGATCGACATTGAAATGGCTGTAGAATCCGGCAAGGGAGAAGAAGCGGAAATGTACAGCCGCTCTCCGGCGCTGCAACAAGTGCGTGAGCAAATGGTATCGGAAACTGTCGATCCGGCTGATGCTGTGCTGCGCGATCGAGTAGTCTCGGAATTGATCGCCTATCTGGAATCGCAAAATCAGCCAGAATGCGTGAATTACTTAACTTTAAAATTGCAAGACCTTTCGGCTTCGGAAATTGACCGCGCGCTCGGTTTGTCTTCCCGCCAGCGCGACTACTTGCAACAACGTTTCAAGTACCACGTCGAAAAATTTGCCCGTACTCAAAATTGGAAACTCGTCCACGAATGGCTGGGTGCTGATGTCGATCAAAAGCTGGGAATGACTTCGGACAAATGGGAAGCATTTCGCGCTCAACTGTCGCCGGAACAGCAGCAACTGTTAGACATGAAGCGGAATCAAGAAAGCGACAAGGCGATCGCCACCGCCCTCAAATGCACTCCCAAACAAGTCCAAAAACGCTGGGCGCAACTGTTGGAGCTGGCTAGCCAGACTCGCAACAGCAGCCAAGCTTAATTGGTGCTCCAATATGAATGCAACTGTTTTCTTGAGACTGGAAAATGCGATCGGGTGCGGCACCTACACAGGAATGCCCGCCCCGGCCTCCGCTCTCAAATCAACAAGCGCTGCTACTAAATTATCGCCGCTTTTTGGCCTATTCAATTTATTAAAACAACATTACTTTTTTTAATATCTTTCGTTCCCTGGTTAGGCCGGGGAATGTGTTTTTATTAGTTATTATTACTTTTTTAATATCTTTCGTTCCCTGGTTAGGCCGGGGAATTTGTTTTTATTAGTCATTAGTCGTCAGTTATGGGAAATTGCTTGCTGAATAGGAGGCATTGCATATATTCATAATGATATTTAGGGCTTGCGGTCGAAGGGCATAACACCGGAGTCCAGACATTATCTGGCGCGGGTTACATCGCAAGACCTTATGTTATTATTCCCAGTCTAAAGAGATGTTGCAACTTTCGAGTCGTTTGTTGCTTTTTTAGCTCAAACAGAAAAAGCCCAATTTTTTTCTTGTTTTTCCGTGAGGATTATGAATATATGCAATGCCCACCCAACTCTAGTTTTAAAGTAATAAATTGGTCTATAACATGTTTTTTTATCCGTTAATTCCGCGTATTAAAGTATAACTTATAATTTTATTCTTTGATAAAAACAGTTAAAAACCGATTGTGAAAATTGAGGGGGCGGAAGGCGGAGAAAAAATGACAATTTATCTATCCTAAGACAGAAAAGAATCAAAATAAATATACTCATCGTACTATTCTGTTTCATTTAATCCTCCATAAGAAGGAAGCATCAAATTTGAGTTCTATCTAAAATGGGGGCATAAGTTGATGTAGATAGAAAGGGAAGGACTCCTATGTTACTTTACAAAATTGAAGATTTTAATCCCAGCTACCGCGAAGCTGCTTTTAATGGCGAAGATATCAAAGGTCTGGATATCTATGCTGGAAATACAGATGAAAAGATTGGCTCCATCGATACCGCGCTAGTTGATGAGACAGGACGTTTCCGATATTTTGTTGTTGACACGGGTTTCTGGATCTTTGGCAAGAAGGTATTAGTTCCAGTTGCTCTTTGTCGAGTAGATGTTGATGCAGAACGCATCTACGCGACGGGTTTGAGGAGTAAAGACCAAGCAGAAAGACTACCCACGTATGAGGATGGGATGGTGGTTGATTACGATTATGAAGAACAAGTGCGGGGTGTTTATCGTACTCTACCTGTAGAAGCGTCTGCACCTGTAGAAGCATCATTGCCTTTAGAGGCATCTGCACCACTTTCTATGCCGCGTTCTGTCTCTAACCAAGCTAGGGCTGCTGCTCATGACCGCAACACCTACACTTACGAACAAGAGCCTCAATTGTATCAGATGAACGAGCGCGAGCATTACAAATTCCGACTCTACGAAGAACGACTGGTTGCAGAGAAAAGCCGTCACAAAGCTGGCGAGGTAGCAATTAGCAAGCGAGTAGAAACCGAAACGGCACGAGTTTCAATTCCCACAGAAAAAGAGCGAGTTGTAATTGAGAGTATAACTCCAGAAAATGCAGGTGCGCCAGTAACTCGGGATACTCCCTTCCAGCAGGAAAAGGTGATGCGTATGGAAGTTTACGAAGAAACTGCTGAGCTCAAAAAAGAAGCTTTTGTGCGCGAAGAAGTTAACATCAGGAAAGAAGTTGAAACGGAGATTGTTGAGGCAACGGAAACACTGCGTCGTGAAGAGTTGGACGTGAAGACGGAAGGGCGTTAGAGTGCGAATGAATTGAACAATGGTTTGTAGTTGCGCTGTCTTCAACCACATATGCGTTGAAGCGCAAATACGAACCTACAAAATTACTACACTTCCCAAAAGAGATGAGATTTATAATGTCTAATTGCTGGCGTTTGCCGTTAATTAAGTACAGCATTTTTAGCTTTGTCGTTTAGCATCTATGCGATTAGTTTTTTAGTAAAATCTCAGCCAGTTGCAGCTCAACAAGCTCAGCAGACATTTCATATCGTTCTTGCCTTCAAAGATGCTGGCATGGGCTTGCCCGATCCTGATGTGCGAATGCTGATGCCGCGCCATCCCGATAAGTGGCGAACCGCATTGGGTTTGGGAGATAGCGATCGCACTCAGGATTCTGACAATCCTAGTCGGTAAGTCATATCGATTCCAGTTGCACCGTCGGTGATAGTTGACTGTTGACTATGAGTCAAAAAACTGAAAATAGCGCGCTATATTTGTTCGCAGCTTGATTCGACTTTACGGCCGACGATGAAGCGGGGATTTGATATCATTCCGGCACGCCGGAATGATATCAGTAGCATCATAATTACGACTCAACTTTTTGTCAGCCCTGGCACTACTTTTTCGCCAAACACCTCAATAAACTGCTCTTGCTCTCGGTTAACGTTGTGCAAAATTAGTTCATCAAACCCCAATTCAATATCTTTTTGCAACCACTCAAGATGCTGCTCTTGGTCTGCCGAGATGCGGACGTGTTGATATAACTCTTCTGGTTGTACAAACTCCCCGGCGGCATCAAATTGATCGGGTGTTATCAGTTCTGTCAACATTTTGCTTTTGAAGATGTTACTGCGCCATTGGTCGTGAGCGCCTTGTAGTGCTTTCTCTGCATTACTGTCATAGGAAAGCTGCACTTTCAAAATCATTGGTTTCCCTTCTCCGCCACCGCGACGAAACGCATCGACGACTTTTTTTAACTTTTCAGGTGGGCGAGAAGTAGTAATTAATCCATCAGCCCAACTGCCCAACCATTCTGCGGTTTCTGGGGTAACTGCCGCGCCGATAATTAATGGGAGAATTTCCGGGCGGGTATAGAGTTTTGCATCTTCTACGCACACTAAACCGCGATGGGTGACGGTTTCTCCTGCCCAAAGGGCGCGGATAATATCGACACATTCTTTGAGGCGCGCGTTGCGATCGCTCTTAGTAGGCCACTTATCCCCAGTAATATGTTCGTTCAACGCTTGACCGCTGCCAACCGTGAGCCAAAAACGATTTGGAAACATTTCTGCCAACGTGGCCGCAGCTTGGGCAATAATAGCCGGATGATACCGCTGTCCGGGAGCGCAAACAACCCGATAGGAAAGCCTCGGCGTTGCTTGCATTGCTGCACCCAACCAAGACCAAGCAAAACCGCTTTGTCCTTGCGCTTCACTCCAAGGATGAAAGTGATCGGAAGAAAGGGCAAGGGTAAAGCCAGCTTGTTCTGCCATTTGGACATATTTCAGCAGTTCGCTGGGCTTAAACTGTTCGTGGGAAGCGTGATAACCAATTTGTGCCATAAGTTTTTAGGAGTTTTGAGTTTTGAGTTTTAAGTTGGGAATTTTAAGTTTTGAGTTAAAATATCTCGACTTAAAAGCAGGTGATTTAATCAGGACGCCTAGTAAAAGTTTTGAGTTTTGAGTTAGATAACTTTTGACTTCACCAAAAATAATCTTGTACTCAAAATTCATAACTTTCCGTATAACGGGCAAGCTTATGAGCGGAAAATTCGCCGATAGCGAGCTTCAATTACCGAGTAGATGCCATAGGCAATTAAACCCAAAGGTACTAGAGCCAAAATCACTGGACTAAAAGGCTGTTGTGCCAGAATTGCCAAGACCTCGCCCAATCCCTTCGTTTGGCTGGCATCCGATAGCCTTGCTGCTTGAATGAAGAAAAAACCGATTATAACGAAAACAATTCCACGGGCAGCAATTCCAAATCGACCCAACCGTGTCGCCCACTTTTGCTCGGTTGCGCTCATTTCATCTAGCTTGAAATGGCGGCGAAATTTGGCTTTATATGCTTCGTAGAAATAAGAAAAACCTACACCAATAACAATTGATCCCGCCAATCCTACCAGCCATTGTCCAAACGGTTGCGCTAAAATTTGGGCTGTCAAATCTTCGGTTGAATCGCTCTTACTAGCGGCCGAACCCATTATCAGTTTTACAGCCGTTAAAGCCAAACCTGCGTAACCTAAAGCACTTAAGGCGTAGCCAATGCGTTGGGCAATTCGCTTGGCATCCATTTTCTGTCCTTGGTGTTCTGGGTCTAGAATTGTCTGAACGATACGCCAAAGGGCATAACCAATAATGCCAATCGTTACAAGAAATAGCAGAATTTTACCGAACGGTTGGTTAACAATTTCTGATAATGCACCGCTAGTATCGGTTGTCCTGCCGCCCGTACTAAAGGCTGCTTGTGCTGCTAGAAAACCGACAATAAAGTAAACTAAGCCTTTGGAAGCATATCCCAATCTTGCCAGTCGCTCAAACCATGGATGAGAAGCTGCCTGTCCAATTGAGTCTTTAATGCTGTCGGTGGGTGAGTTGTCCCGTTTCATATTTTTTATACTTTAGTTGTTAACGACTGCTGGCATACGGCTATGATGAATTCCTTTCCCGTTAACTGAGTTTTTAAACAAATAATTTATGTTATTATCTATAAGTTTAATTATTAGCTTGTTTAGAGATCTTTTTCATCACTCTTTAGCGGGAGTTTCATCGGTTTGATTGATTGATAGATTTCACATTTATTACCCTTGACAAATCTAGCTTTCTGGGCTATTAGACAGCTTCCGTGATGGAGCAGTCTGCCAGCAATATAGTAGATCCTTGATTAAAAGTTCTTTAACCAAAGTTTTAATAACAATTAGAATTCGTGGCGTTAAAAATTATCCCCAAAAAACCCATAAAAATCTAAATACTGTCTTGAGTGCTAAGGTGTAATTGGAAACCAAATCTACCTGCTTATTCATAAGAATTGGGGTGACAAAACAGCCTGCTCCACTTTGTGGAATTAGGAAATATAGCAACAACACTTAGCATGGTTTTCCAGGCTAATCTAATAAAGGCCGCCGTGCTGAAATTACACTTAAAAATTCGCCTTTCTAGGGAATAAAAGCGAATATAAATGCCACAATTCAGTTAACAAAAAGCATTGGCCCTTGCAAAGCAAACAAACCAATAATGCTCGTAAGATAGCAAGCCTAAATCATTTGTGAATTTCTTACTCCCTCCCCTTAGTAAGGGGAGGGTTGGGGTGGGGTAAAAGATTTATGACTCCTGCAAGGATTGCTATAGCAATAAAACTCCTGCTTTATGCAATGCCTGCCAACCAACTCATTAAACCCTTTTCTAATTTTGAAATAATTGCATCGGCTCGCTGGCGGTAAAAAGCCGGGAAAAGGCTGATAGTTCCGTGGCGCTATGGCATCGGATTTACCAGGAGTCGGGTCAAACAATATAATTAATAAGCTATGGATAATTAGGCTTAGATAGTGGGAATACAACAAATAAATATGCGAATTGGTTCACATAAAACTCGTTTAAATTTGTTCGGTTAAATCGTCAATACTGGAAAGGCGATCAAAAATTTGTCCGGGTAATCTTGCTTGCAACGAATAGATCCCAACTCGCATATGAATAGTAGGGAATCTGGAATAGCTGCCTTAACTAGGTTATGGACGTTGCAAGAATGGATGCGCCCTAGTGCGGCTGTTGGGAATCAAGCATCTATGGCCAATAGTGCGATCGCTCGCACTTAACTCAAAGCTATATCATAAATTTTCGCTCAATCATCTTCCATCAGGGGGATATTTTCTTATGGCATCAGACAGATGGCAAGGTCTGGCTAGTTAGATTAAATGGAGATAGAAGCAAGATTGTGAAATGTTGAACAGAAACAAGAGACGTTTTGCCTAAGTCGATTTTTAAGACTCTAAATTCCCATTACCGCAAGAAGTTGATTGTTCCAAACCGGGAGGATTTGAGGAAAATCCAATCAACCACAACGGCAGTGGCTGTGTTGAGTTCAACCTTTTATTTACCGAAAATTGCCCCAGTCGGTTCCTAAACATCAGGCATCCTGCTTGCCCTTAACTGACTTTTCAGGAAAACTCTAATAGCTAACCACAAGGCGATCGCTGGCGACAGGAAGACAAGCAGAACCTATTTCTTACGTCGTTTGCTTTCATGATCAATTCAGCAATAAGGTGTATATATATGAATCAACTGAATCAACCAGAATCCTTGTCGCAACCGCTGACCCAAAGCGAATTCGTCGCAACTTTTCGCTTGTTTAGTCGATTTAGCTTCTGGATACAGTTATTCTTGGGTGCTGTTTCCGGCATTGTTTTATTATTTGCTATGTTGGGTCGCAACATGGGCGAACAAACCAATAATGCAGGTATTGGTTTCGGGGTAGTTTTAGCAATAATTGGCCTGTTATTGCTGGGCTTTAGAATATTTTGGGATTTTCGCTATAGGCTGTTAGGCAGACTTTTGCACGCCGAAAATTCCCAGGTCTATCCCAGCAAAGAACATATTACTCACACCTTACGGATTGGATTAGTTTCTAGTTTGGTGGGGGTATTAATCGCCTTTGTTGCTTCTGAAGAAACAGTTGCTGTAGTCCTCGCAAAAACTCTTAGTCAGCCCCAAGCGATGACAGCTTATTCGCCAGAAAATGTGATTCGTTCCCTAGATATTTTTGTGACGATGGCAAACGTCAATCTGATTGGCGCTCACTTTTTTGGAGCTGTTACTTCTCTTGGGTTACTCAATTGGGTAGAAGATTAGTTGGCAGCATGGGCGATCGCTAAAGGCAAACATAGCTCCTAGGTTGTTAGGAATGACAAGGGCTGACCGATATAACTAATGTTTGTGGTTTTGCACTGTCTTGGCGAAAGAGAGCGAAGACAGGGCAGCTACAAGCTAAAGAACTTGGCTATTTGGATGAACATCTAATCGGAAATTCGTAGCGATCGCTCCTGCTAATGATAGTCAGCCGGATCGACCGTTTTTTAATTGAAAAAACGTAATTGATTTATTATCTTGAGAGATATTTCATCTACCTTTATATTGAGAGATATATTTTTAATTGGGACAAACAGAACTTAGGCTCATATTCCGAAAGATGAGCTATACCGGTGGCATTCAGCTTCCTAAATAGCGCTGTGACCGGATTTCTGAACACAGCCAAGTTACACAGTTTCTTTATTAGGAAATTTACTGCAATGAAAGACCTCTGGTATAAAAACGCAATTGTCTACTCCCTCGATGTTGAAACCTTCATGGACTCCGACGGCGATGGTGTTGGCGACTTTCAGGGACTTATCAACCGCCTAGACTATTTATCCGCGCTAGGAATTACTTGTTTGTGGTTGCTGCCGTTTTATCCTTCCCCTAACCGCGACAATGGTTACGACGTGATGGATTACTACAACATCGATCCGAGACTCGGAACCCTGGGAGATTTTGTCGAGTTCATGCACCAAGCAAGGGAACGAGGAATTCGGGTGCTGATCGATCTGGTAGTAAATCATACCTCCACTCAGCATCCTTGGTTTGTTGCATCCAAAAGCGATAAAAACTCCAAGTATCGCAATTACTACGTGTGGTCAGAAAATCCACCCAAAACAGATCCAGAATCGCTGGTGTTTCCCGATGCCGAGGACAGTATTTGGGAGTACGACGAACAAGCAAACGCTTACTATTTGCATCACTTCTATAAGGAACAGCCAGATTTGAATATTGGCAATCCGGCGGTACGAGAAGAAATCTGCAAAATTATGGGTTTCTGGCTAGAACTGGGCGTGTCTGGATTCCGCATTGATGCTGTTCCCTTTTTAATTAAAGGAATTGGCATCGAAGGTGCAGACCCCGAAAACCTGCGAGGTTTCTTGGAAGAAATGAGAGAGTTTGTGTCATCGCGTCAGGGTCATGCTGTGTTGCTGGCAGAAGCAAATGTCGATCGCGATCAAATTTCTATCTACTTTGCTAAGGGCGACAGAATGCACATCCTGTTCAACTTTTTGCTGAACCAGCATCTGTTTTTGGCCCTGGCGCGTCAAGAATCCACAGCGCTGCGCGATGGACTAAAAACCTTACCGGATATTCCTGATATTTGTCAGTGGCTTAATTTTGTGCGCCACCATGATGAACTGACGCTAGACCGCATTACTTCATCGGAACGAGAGGAAATTTTTGCAGCGTTTGCCCCTGAGAAAACTATGCAAATTTTCGGGCGCGGGATTCGTCGTCGCTTACCACCGATGATGGGAGGTGACCGCCGCCGGATTGAACTGGTCTACAGCTTGCTTTTCACCCTGCCTGGTACACCCATGCTGCGCTATGGCGAAGAAATTGGCATGGGCGACGATCTTTCGCTGGAAGGTCGAGGCAGCGTCCGCACGGTGATGCAATGGTCAGATGCAGCAAATGGTGGCTTCTCGACGGCTGCAACTGATGCCCTTGCCAGACCTGCGATCGCCAACGGAGAATACGGTTACAAACAAGTCAATGTCGTCGCAGCGCAGCGCGATCCTGCCTCATTAATTAACTGGATGGAACGTGCAATCAGCATCCGCAAGCAATGTCCTGAGTTGGGTAGGGGCAAGTGGCACATTCTCGAAACCGACTCTCCTTCGGTGTTAGCCCACTGCTGCGACTGGCAAGGCAGGACGGTGATTGCTGTCCACAATCTAGCCGACAAACCTTGTACCGCTACGCTGAAATCTCAGGAATACAGCCATTTGTTCGATTTATTTGGCGATCGCCTGTATGAATCTCTCGGTGCCGACTCGCTCTCTATTCCCTTAGAAGCCTACGGCTATCGCTGGTTTCGAGTCAATCGAATCCTGGGTGGAAAAAGTTAATGTTGATGGGAGTTATCAACGGTATTTCCGGCATACACATCCAGCCCTTTGATATCGTCGTCATCAAAAGCTGCTTGGCGGTAGTTGGGATTAAAATCCTCAATTTTGTAAAGTAACATTGTTGTTTCCTGTACTATCTACATCAACTTGTGCAGTTACTTTAGATAGATATCAGTTCTCATACTTGCTTCTTATGAATGATTCAGCAAATTGAAAATCATCAAGATAGCGAGATTTTTTTATATTTTTCTATCTTTAGGTGGATGAATTTAGCTTTCCTGTACTGAAGGTGATAAATTTATCTAATCATTCGTAGGTTGGGTGGAGCCAACCTACAACCTTTCTGCCACCAACTCTCACAAGGATTTATTAGGTTTTATTATCACCTTAACTACGGGATATCCTACAAAATTAAGGGCATCTCTAAACTAACTGCTGGTTTTTATTTAAAAGGAGATTTCGATTTTATGAGCTAAATTACTACTTTTGATATGTAAAATTTTCAACTTAAAAATATTAGGCCCATCGGTAGATATTCTGGTAATGATGATTAAGTAAAATTAAATTACCTTCAAGGAAAAAATGACAACGTAACGCAGGGGTTAATCTTTTATGACTTATCCAGATCGATCGGACAGTCAACTCACTGAGCCTACAATCGTCAATCCGCTGGTGGATTACCACGACCAAGTGAGGTGGGGGCCAATTTTGGCAGGAATTGCGATCGCTCTGGGCACTCAACTGGGTTTAAGCGCTTTGGGAATGGCGCTCGGATTAAGCGCGGGTGCAACAGGTGCGGATGCAGGTTCCGTTGGTTTTGGGGTCGTAATTTTGTCGATTATCAGTTTGCTGATTTCCCTATTTTTAGGCGGTTGGGTGATGGCTCAAAGCTGCGGCCCTATGACTAAGAAAACAGCACTTTTGAATGCAGCAATTCTGTGGGGAACTACCTTAGCACTTAGTTCTTGGTTATTAGCAAGCGGGATATCGGGTGCTGTTGGCGCTGCCGCTGCTAATGCTGGAGAAATTGCCAATCAAGTACAACAACAGGACGGCGTTAATATACCGAATCAAGCGCCGAATGTAGACTCAAATCAAGTTCGCGATATCGGTGGTAATACAGCTAAAGCTGCTTGGTCATTTCTACTTGGCTCTTTGCTGGGTTTGGCAGCGGCAATGATTGGTGCTACTGTTGGCGCTCGCAAACCTCGCGTTTATGCTTGATTAGCGATGATAAAACCAGAAAATTCAACAAGCACAGCAGCGAGTCGAATTATTTTATACCCTTGGGATGGTAATTCATTCTTTCTTGGAGAAGATGAACGAGCTAAAAACCTTTTCTAAGGTTTTGGCATAGAGATTTAAAAGGAGATAAAGCGATGCAAGAGCAGAGGATATGGCAAAAATATACAAGGTTAACAAGTTCGATCTTGTTAACGGCAACGGTTTTAGTTGCTCCCTCGTTCGCCGCTGATACAAATAAAACACAGATTCAAGGTGAATATTTACTAGCGCAAGTACCGGATAGCTGTCGCCAGGTTATTGCGAGGAATGGTCTTAAGGTTCGGCGACAACCGACGGCTAACAGCGAAGTGATTGGCATCATCGATTCCGCGCGAAATGTGACGAATCAAAGTCTTGGTGAGAATGGACGAAGAGTGACGATTGAAAGTTTAGGAAGGGATGGTTGGGTGCCGATTACAGTGCTGCTGAGAGGCTACGTCCAAACTGAAAACCTGGCGTATTGTAGTTAATTGAAAAAACAGTGATGGATCACCAATCAAAGCCAAAAAAAGAAACTAATTCACAGCAAAAGTCTGGTTTGTTAAATTTCATTGCCGAGACAACAGAATCTGCACTGAATACAGGCAAAGCGGTTGTTGACACAGCAGTTGATTGGGGGGAAGCTGCTGCTAAACAAACTTATCGATTGATTGGACAAGCGACGCAAGGAACCGGAGATGCGGTAACTTATGTTGGCAATCTTCCCTTTGTTAAACAAGTCGCAGGGTTACTCAGGCTTGATTGGTTAGTTGGGGTCAGCGATCGCATCGACTTAGCCAAAGCCGAAGCTCAAGTCAAGGAACTCCAACAAAAGTATCCCAATGAAGAGCCCAGCGAAATTGCCCATCGCATTATGGTGGAAAAAGCGATCCACGCCGGTGGTGTCGGATTTGCTAGCAGCATTTTACCCGGTGTCGCGGCTGCACTGCTGGCGATCGATTTAGCCGCGACTACTGCGATTCAAACCGAAATGGTTTATGAAATTGCCGCCGCTTATGGGATGGATTTGCAACAGCCAGCCCGAAAAGGCGAGGTGTTGGCAATTTTTGGGTTAGCGCTAGGCGGTAGCAACGCAATGAGAGCTGGTTTGGGCTTTTTACGCAACGTACCGCTGGCTGGCGCGATGATTGGTGCGAGTACGAATGCTACGATGCTGTACGCGCTGGGATATGCGGCGCGCCAGTTTTACGAAGCCAAAGTGAGGGAAGAGACTGAAGAACCTGGAACCGAAACGCTGCAAGCGATCCAGCAACAAAGCGAGAAATATCTCGATGTGGCGATCGCGCAGCAAGCAGGGATGGATCAAATTATGGTTCACATGATTTTGGCAAGTTATCCCAACAAAAACTGGGAAGATATTCTGCCAGAATTGAAGGTCTTGCAATTAAATGCCGATTCTCTCAAAAGGATTGCTGCTAACATCAAGTCCCCCAAACCATGGGGTGCATTGTTAGAACAACTTAACCCCGACTTTGCAGTACCGCTATTAGCTCAATGCCGTCGCATTGCCGAAAGTAAGGGAGAGGTTTCCGAAGCAGAACAGAAGGTGCTGGATGCGATCGCACACAAACTCAACGGTCAAGATGTGGCTTCGATATCCACTTGAAAAAAATTGTTGGTGCGTTAGCTTTCTGCCTAACTCACCATCCCCAATATTTACTGTCGCTGTGTAAGTCCTAAATTAGCCTCACGTTACCGTAATCTACTGCCTTAAGATAGAGTTTGACATGGCTAATTTTAATACTATCAATAACGACTGATGCAAGAGGAAGTTTTATGACAGCAGAAATATCCGGAGTCTGGGACAAGATTGAGAGCATGATCAATGACTTCATTGTCCTGCTGCCTAATATGATACTAGCGTTAATTGTTTTTGCAATCTTTTTCTTTGTTGGCCGGTCAATTAAGAGAGCGGTCAGGCAGGTTACCCGCAACCACCGCCAATCCCGGAATTTGGGACTGGTGTTGGGAAGGTTAGCGCAGGGTATTACTGTTCTGGTTGGTCTGTTTATTGCCTTGTCGATTGTAATTCCCACATTTAAAGCAGGCGATTTGGTGCAACTGCTGGGAATTAGCGGGGTAGCGATTGGTTTTGCCTTTCGCGATATCTTACAAAACTTCCTCGCTGGTATCCTAATTCTTTTGACGGAACCGTTCCAAATCGATGACCAGATTGTGTTTAAAAACTTTGAGGGAACGGTAGAAAGTATTGAAACTCGCGCTACAACAATCCGAACCTATGATGGCCGCCGGATTGTAATTCCCAATGCCGAATTGTTCACCAATTCTGTTATGGTGAATACCGCCTTTGATAAACGCCGGATGGAATACGACGTTGGTATAGGGTACGGCGATGATATTGACCGAGCCAAGCAGTTAATGATGGAAGCCATGCACAGTGTGGATGAGGTTTTGAATGACCCTGCTCCTGACGTGCTGCTGATGGAACTTGCAGGAAGTAGTGTCAATATCCGCGCTCGATGGTGGATTGCTCCGCCGCGACGAATTGACGATCTGCGATCGCGGGACAAGGTGCTGTCTGCGATTAAGGAAAAGCTGACTGCCAACGGCATCGACTTGCCGTTTCCTACGCAGCAAATTTTGTTTCACGACCAAACCGAAGAGACGGATGGCGATCGCAAACGTCAACGCGAAGGATGGCCCGTTGGTAGTGGCGAAGTTCCTAAACCCCGCAGCATCAGCGGTTCTCTGCAAAAACTAATTGAACTGCGATCGCAACAAGACGGCAACGGACAATCTTAACCCCACCCCAACTCATGAAAAATGTCAAGTTAAGCAAACTTTGGGACTCGCTGCACTCTAGCTACTGGTTTATCCCAACGTTGATGGCGGTGGGGTCGATGATTTTAGCGATCGCAATGCTGACACTTGACCGCACGGGTAATGTACCAAACTGGAGGTGGATTTACACGGGTGGAGCCGAGGGTGCGCGATCGGTTCTTTCATCGGTTGCCGGTTCAATGGTCAGCGTTGTTGCTACAGCTTTTTCCATTACTATTGTGGCGCTTCAGTTGGCGAGTTCAAATTTTGGTCCCCGATTGCTACGTAATTTTATGCAGGATACGGGCAATCAAATCGTGCTTGGCACTTTCATTGGCACGTTTATTTACTGTTTACTCGTACTGCGAACCATTCATGCAGAAGGAGAAGGATACAGTCTCTTTGTACCCCAACTCTCGGTTACAGTTGCTACCGGATTGGCAATTGCCAGTATCGGCGTACTGATTTACTTTATCCATCACGCATCAACCATTATTCAAGCGTCCCATGTAATTACTCAAGTTAGTGGCGATTTAGACAAAGCTCTAGAGCGTCTGTTTCCCGGAAAAATCGGAGAAGGTAAAGCGAACAACTCGCGACAAGTGGGAGAAATTCCTGCAAATTTTGACTCGGAAGCAAGTCCAATCAAAGCCACTGGCGAGGGTTATTTGCAAGCAATCGATGACGACGAATTAATGAAAATTGCCCGTCAGTACAATCTGCTTGTACGTCTTACAACTCGACCGGGAAAGTTTATCGTCAAGGGCAGCGATTTAGCGATGCTTTTCCCGGAGAAAGGGGTGAATCAAAGCCTGACCCAACAGATTAACGATGCTTTTATTCTGGGCAAAGAACGGACTGAATATCAAGATGTAGAATTTCCAATCGATCAGTTAGTTGAAATTGCCTTGCGTGCGATTTCTCCTGCTATCAACGATCCGTTTACTGCGATTCGGTGTATCGATCGACTCAGCGCCGGATTATCCCGCCTCGCTCAAAGGGATTTTCCCTCGCCCTATCGCTACGACGATGAACAGAATTTGCGCGTCATTGTTGAAGGAGTGAGGTTTCAAGGGTTAGTCGATGCTGCCTTCAACCAAATTCGCCAGTACAGTAAATCAGATGTGGCGGTAACAATTCGCTTATTGGAAGCTATAGCTTGCATCGCCACTTACACCCGCAATTCCAAACAACGAGAAGCTTTACGCCGTCAGGCGGAGATGATTTTAAATAGTAGCCGCGAACAAATCTCTCAGGAGCAAGACCAGAAAGATGTGCAAGAGCGGTATCACCAAGTCATTAAAGCTTTAAAATAGGATTAATTTGGTTGAGCAGAATTATGGTAATAACAACAGCTTTACGATCGGCTCCTAATACTTTAGCTTTAAGCGCGCTGATTGCCATTGGTTTAGCGCTGACACATTTATTTTGCGGCAAGTTGCGGTTTGCTCCTATTCCTCGCAGTGGCTGGCTTTCAGCAGCAAGTGGGGTTTCGGTAGCTTATGTTTTTGTGCATATTTTACCGGAATTAAATCTGCACCAAGCGGTATTAGAGCAAGTAGAAGCAGGAGTTATTTCCTATCTCGAACACCACGTTTATTTAATAGCTTTGTTAGGATTGACTGTATTTTACGGCCTGGAGCAAATGGCAAATTTATCTCGTCAGCGTGGCGAAGAAGATGTGACCAGTCCTGCTGTTTTTTGGTTGCACATAGGCTCTTTTTCAATCTACAACGCTCTGATTGGCTATCTGCTGCTGCATCGGGAACAACCGGGCGTTACCAATCTGCTGTTGTTTTCTTGTGCAATGGCGCTGCACTTTGCAGTGAACGACTCTGGTTTGCGGGAACACCACAAGCATATTTATGACCGCATCGGACGCTGGATACTAGCAGCAGCTATTATTGTGGGGTGGGTGTTGGGTAGCGCTACTGAAATTGGAAAAACTACGATCGCAGTTTTATTTGCTTTTTTAGCCGGAGGAATTGTTCTCAACGTCCTCAAAGAAGAATTGCCCGAAGAACGAGAAAGTCGGTTTTGGGCATTTGCTCTTGGTGCTGGAATTTACACGGCTCTTTTATTGGCTTTATAGAGGAATCAAAGGAAGCCAAAACATTGGAGATTAAAACCATTAGAAGGAGCCAATCGTTCTTGCAGACGCCGTTGAAAATAACCGGGATAATTTTTCCTAGCACTGCTACAAAATGCGACGGTATTAACAGTCTTAGCTTTTGTCAAATTTCTGAGCGGTCAATGTTTATTATTCGCATCCCTTGCTGCCAGTTCATTTTTAATTTATCTAGACATCCAACACAGCACAAACGCAGTCAAAAGCCGGGTAATTTCTCACATGATTGCAGCAAGGGTTGGTGGGTTCACTTATCTAATTCTTGGGTCAGGATATCCGTCAATCGATTTTAGATTTTAGATTTTAGATTAAAGAATTGAAGCATTGACCCCACGGATAAATTCGGGGGGCAAGTTTCATCGGATACAGGTTTTTTATTTTTCCACGGATGAATCCGGGGGCTTGTATCCTGTATGCTTTCGGTCAGCGGAGACGGCGATAAGGAGCAAAGCTCGTTATTATTGATTGAATAATGCTAGTTAAAAAAATTAGCCCTCTATTCCCTTAGAAGCCTACCGCTATCGCTGGTTTCGAGTCAATCGCATCCTGGGGTAAAAAAGTTAATGTTGATGGGAACACTAGCGACTCTAACTATGAGGAATGTACTTAGTGAATTAGGTAAAAAACCCGTTTTATGGCCCCCATCTGTAAGTCCTATATATAATTTTTAGGCGGGCATAAAAAATTTTCCTCTGAGGTAGGGCTGATGTTTCCAGTGTGGTTGCAGGCAGGATTTTGGGGTTTAGTGGGGGGTTCGGCGCTGCTACTGGGAGCGGCGGTGGGTTACTTTGTGAGCATTCCTCAGCGGGCGATCGCGACAATTATGGCTTTTGGCGCCGGTGTGCTGATTTCAGCGCTATCCTTTGAACTGATGGATGAAGCTTACAAGCTCGGCGGTTTCGACTCGACGGCGATCGGCTTTTTGGGGGGCGCTGCTGTCTACACAGCAGCCAATTGGTTTTTGAATCAACAGGGAGCCAAACACCGCAAGCGATCGGGCACTTTGCACCCAGCTAAAACAGAGTCAGGCGATGGCGGATTAGCTATAGCCCTCGGCGCGCTGTTAGATGGAATACCGGAGTCGATCGTCGTTGGTGTCAGCATGATTTCTGGAGGCGCTGTCAGTTGGGTGACAGTAGCGGCAATTTTTCTTTCCAATATTCCCGAAGGGCTCTCTAGCGCCGCCGGTATGAAAAAAGCAGGGAGATCGATCGGTTACGTTTTTGGAGTTTGGGGCGCGAGCGCAGTTATTTCCGGTATCGCAGCATTGTTAGGATATACGCTTTTTAGCCACTTTTCTCGGGAAATAATCGCTGCAACTACCGCCGTAGCAGCGGGCGGTATTTTAGCAATGATTTCAGATACCATGATTCCCGAAGCCTTCGAGGAAACTCACGATTTTGCCGGATTAATTACTGTCGGCGGGTTTCTGGTTGCTTTTGTACTCAGCAAGTTAGGGGAAACTTAATTAGTCAGCAGTCATCAGTCATTAGTCATCAGTTTGCTGTAGAGTGTGTCATATTAACCGTAATTTCTGTAGAGTTCAAGGTCGTACTCGAATAACAAGTACAGCATATTCGACTACGACCTTGAAAGGGTTCGCGCCCGATCTTCAGTACAAATCCGAGATCCTGTAAACCCGCCCCGGCCGACTTGCAATATTCGATCGCCCGAATGAAATTTCGCTGGCTGACACCCCGGGCTAACTTGTTAAAGCGAGTTCGATCGATTGCCGGTTTTTGATATAATATCAGCCTGCATCTGGCAGCGAAAAAGCTTGTAGATTAGTTTTCAAGTCAGTTAGGTACTCGCCGAGCGATTGCCAATTACTAATTATCAATTACTAATTACCGATTGCCAGACCTCCCTCACCTAATTGAGCCTGCTATAATCGACATTCAAAACCGCAGTTTATCAAGAGGTTTGATAAAAATTATGTGTCTAGAACCAGAGCATATTCTGCACGGAAGCTACCAAATTATCGAGTTGTTGGGAGAGGGAGGGTTTGCTAAAACCTACAAGGCTGCGCAAGTAAACAAACCCGATCGTCCTCTGTGCGTTGTTAAGGAAATTCCTTTTCCCGAATCGGAAGAGCCGCGCGTCTTGGAACAAGCAAGGAGGCGCTTTCAAAGCGAAGCTAGCGCCCTGCACCGTCTCCGGCATAACTCGCACATTCCCGAATTGTTCGATAGCTTTGAAGAAAACGACCATTTCTACTTAGTTCAAGAATACATTGAAGGATATGAGATCCGTCAAGAACTCGTTGCGGGTCAGGGGTGGATCGACGAGGAAAGAACCGTTGCTTTTTTGCTGGAAGTTCTGGAGATATTACAATCTGTTCACCAAGAAGGTATTGTACACCGCGACATTAAACCTGATAACTTAATGCGACGCGAATCCAATGGAGAAATTGTTTTAATTGATTTTGGAGCGGTCAGTGAAATAGCCACTCTTAGCGTTAACTCTACAGGTGAAATATTAACAACCCAGGCGATCGGCACTAGGGGTTATATGCCAGCCGAACAATACAATCCGCAGTCGTTACCGCAACCTTACAATGACATTTACGCGCTAGGAATTACCGCTATTGAAGCTTTCACCGGGCGAACTCCCCCTTTTCTCCCCGATCGGGAAACTGGCGAGGTCATTTGGCATTACTCAACACCCGATCGACCTGCGGTACAAGTTAGCGACGGTTTGAGAAATATTTTAACTGAGATGGTGCGCTGGAATTTTAGAGAGCGCTACCAATCCCTGAATGAGATTTTGCAACACTTGGATTTGTTAGTTGCACAACCTCCGCTAGCTGAACCTCCGTTAGTCGAAACTCCGCTACCTGAACCTCCCGTAGCCGAACCTCCGCCACCTGAACCTCCGGTAGTCAAAACTCCGGGTTCCGGGAAATCGCACTTTCGCCGATTGTTGTTAGGTTCTGTGGGAATTGCTACTGCATTGGCGATCGTACTTTTAAACCCCAGAATTCCCCCGCTAATCCCCATAACTTCAACGCAACCAACGCAGGCTGAACCCTCCCCAATTTCACCGCCACCAACGCTTCCTACACCCTCCACAGATGGTGTAAGTTCTGGCGAAAAACTTCTAGTACAAACCTCCGCCCTTTGGTCAAAACAAAGAGGAATTAGCGAATTTGCCGACTCAAATTATCCAGAAGCTTTTAAATTGCTCAAACAGTCATGGAGGGAAGATCGCAGAGATCCGGAAACTTTAATTTACATAAACAATGCCCTGCTGGAAGCGAGCGGTGCAGAGTATTATACCATCGCCATTGTTGTTCCCATCCGCAGAAATCAAGACGGTAGCATCGCCAACGCCAACTTAGCCGAAGAACTGCTGCGCGGCATTGCTCAAGCTCAAACCGAAGTTAATTTAAGTCTCATCTCCAATGAGAGCGATCGAGACTTTCCCGGTAAAGGATTTCTCCAACCAAAAGCTATTAACGGAAAAGGTCTTAAAGTCATCATTGCTGATGACGGAAACATTAAATCCTACGCAGTTCAAAGAGCAAATTACCTAGTCCAGCGGCCCGATATTCTAGCACTCATCGGACATTATACCAGCGACATGACTGTGGAAACAGTAGATATTTACAATCGCCATAAATTAGTCGCCCTTTCTCCGGGAAGCACCACAGAAGAACTGACCCGAAAACCCCGAAAATTTTTCTTTCGGACGGCTCCGACAACTAGCGTAGAAGCTGAAGGCTTAGTAAATCAATTGCTGAGCGTAGGGCGAAAAAAAGTTGCTGTTTTTTACAATCCCGACAGTCCATTCAGCTATTCTTTGTGGGAAGAATTTACCGAGCAATTTGAAGCCAAAGGAGGTAAAACTTATAGACTCAGAAATTATGAGAACTTATCCAAAAATGATTTCAACGCAGAAGCAGCGATCGAAGAAGTTGAGAAAGCCGGAATAAAAGCCATAGCACTCTTTCCAGACGGTCAAGTAACTAAGTCCGTAGAAAATGCGATCGAAATGATAAAAGCTAACGGCGATCGCAATTGGATTGTCGGGCCCTGGACGCTGTACGAGCCGAGAACGCTAGAAGTAGCAAAAGAGCTAAAGTCTGTTGAAAAATTGGGAATATCTCTGTTTTGGCATCCGCTAGCAAGCTTTGACAAAAAATTTCCTGTAAACGCGGAAAAATTGTGGGGAGGCCCGGTGAATACTCGATCGGCTTTAACCTACGACGCCGCCCGGACGCTGATTAAAGCCCTAGAAATGCAGGCGCAACCCACTCGCGAAGGAATGCAAAAAACCTTAGCCGATCCAAACTTTAAAGCCGAGGGAGCCACGGGTATAATTGAGTTTGACTCAAAGACTGGAAATCGGAAAAATCCTCCCAAACGAGTAGCGCATATTGTACCCTGTTCTACAGCAATATATGGCGTTACCTTTGTGCCGATCGAATTTCCCACCGCCGCAGCCGCAGGTTTAAAGTGCGATTGAATTGATATCTTGTGGCCTTGTCAACAAACCTTTCGAGGGCGGGCAGGATGCCCACCCCACAAGAAAATTTACTCTTTGTAGAACAGGCATCTTGCCTGTTGTTAAGAATGATGCAATATGTGGGAGTAATTGATATCTTGTGGCCTTGTCAACAAACCGTCCGAGACGAGTTTTACCCAATATAATTGCCTAAAATCAATAATCTCATAAACCCGCCCCCACCAGACGATAAAATTCTGGATAAAGAATTGTGCAAGATGTGCGAGTGAATTGATATCTTGTGCCGAACGCAACAATCCGCTAGGTGTTTCAATCCTACAGCCGACTCTTGCCAGAGGTGCAACATATCAATTTATTAGATATATTAAACAAAGCTAGTTTTTTCTATAATAACGCTTATGGCTGTCAATTTCGCTCGCTCCCCCGCTTCTAGTCTCAAACCAGAAGCCCAGAATATCTCAGCACTCAAACAAGTCTTTCAGACAATTGATGCCGATAGCTGTCCGGGTTCCTATAACTTTCATATGCACACAGTCTACTCCGACGGGCGATTACAGCCAGAGAAATTGATGGAACAAGCCATAGCCGGAGGTCTCAAAGGCTTAGCTATTACCGACCACCACAGCACCCAAGGCTACGTTAAAGCTCAAATTTGGCTGGATAATTGGAAATTAAACCATCCCGACAAAAATAGCGAAGCACCTAGTCTCTGGACAGGCGCTGAAATTAATGCCGACTTGCTCAACAATGAGGTACACATTCTCGGTTACGCCTTCGATCCGCAACATCCCAGTCTCCAACCATACCTACGAGGTAAAAGCACTGAAGGCACTTATTGTTATTCAGCAGCCAGGGTAATTGAAGCTATTCATGAAGCAGGAGGTTTAGCAGTTCTCGCACATCCTTGCAGGTATCGATCGACCGCAGATCAACTAATCCCAGAAGCAGCCCGTTTCGGAATTGACGGTGTAGAAATTTACTATGCTTACGGTAATCCAAATCCTTGGAAACCGAGTCCCAAACAAACTGCTTTAGTCAAAGATTTAGCCGAAACTTATGGTTTGCTGGGAACTTGTGGCACGGACTCTCACGGCCTGAGTCTTCTAGTCCGAATCTAGATAGTTCGGAAATAAGAAGTGCTTTATCCTGTCATTACCAGTCTAAGCGTTAGCGGATATACCTCTTATAAAAGCAATCACAATGGCCCGAAAACAAACAGTTTATCAGGTCATATTATGTCCGCTAAAATGACTACCGTAAAATTGTTTGGTAGTCAGGACTTCAGTCCTCATAAAAGTTTGAGGACTGAAGTTTTCACTACTTGCCTTATAACAGCTATTTGACGGGACGTGATATCATTTCGATCGCCAGCATGAGCTTTCGCACTCCAAAAGAAAGCAATTGCCAAAGCAGGTAATATTGTTGCAACTCCTAGAGACATTGCGCCCTAAAAACCAGTCGCCCTTCTACCGTTCTGGGAACAACTGACAGGCCCGGTTAGTTGGCTGATTTGCCCAATCCAAGCGAGAATTCCCAAATCGATCCATCCAACCTTCCAAATAAGCTCGATTAGCCTTTTTTTCCTCTGGATCGGAGGTATTCATTGGATGAGGTGCTAGACCCAAAATAGTCGCCGTCGTCACGCAAAACATCGACTTCTGAAAACTCTGACAAATTTGCACCCGCACATCGTCTTCACCGCGACAGCTAGTGCGATAAACTTCCTGCAAATACTCCGGCAAATAATGCCGCATATCTTGCATCAATTGAGTTGGCGGAATCCCTGCGCCTCCAATAGGTAAAGGGTCAGCAAACAAAGCCCCGTAGGCAAATTCTTTTTGTTCTCCCGGAATTTGATGAGCTTGAGCATTGTATGAAACTGTGCCAAAAAACGCCGTGCCCCGAAAGAAAACAGCCTCTACATAAGGCACGGCTACATCTGGTAAAAATGTCAAATTAGCCGTCGCTGGCAGGATATCGTAGACTTGAGAGCCAATCTTGACGCTGTAGGTAATCGGTAGGCTGGCTGCGGCGACTAAACCGGCTTTGACAAAATCAACTACATCAGAAATAGACTTAGTTTCCCCTCGATCGTAGGAATCAGATAAGTCCATAAACAAATCGCTCATTACCCGCCAAAACTGACCGAGGCCGGTGTAGTAAGCCAGCATCCGCACTTGTTCCGGCAAAAAATTAGGAAATGCTTTGTGTAGTGCCTGCATAAAAAAATTGCCTTTCAATTTAGCCGCGATCGCCTTTTCGGCCAAACTGCTAAATTCCGGGGAATCCAAATAACTGTCCAAACCCCCGCCGCCGTGCCAAAGCATTGTTTTCATGCAATACTCAGCATACTCAAAATTAATCCTGTCGTGCCACAAATAGCGCATTAACTTCGCTACAGTGACTTCCCCATTGAAATATTTAAAAAACGGGAAAAGCACTAAAAACTGTTCTTCTGCAATATAATTGAGATTGCGAGAATAGGCATCTAAAACAATACCATAACTTTTCAGCACGCCGACAACTTCAACCACATTTTCCGTAGATTCAGGCAGTAAAGCTTTGCCTGATTCCAAGAGGTCAATGTATGCGGATAGGGGATGGGCCGAGGGTTTTAATACGGTACTTTTCATCGCGAGTTAGCCTGAATTTAAAACTATTTTTTTACTGTTTATAACTCTGCTATTATATCATTTTGGGTAATGTTTGCTACATAACAACACAAACCTTTACTTTTTGGTGATATAAAAATACCTACCCTCCAGGAAGCACTCTATCTCGAAGAAACCGGAGTTTTTACGGTTTATGCAGGTTGCGTTTGTTTGTAGTGAGTATGGCCGTCCTCACACTTGTAGGATGACTGGCATTCCTCACTACAAACGAATTGGATTGCGGTCGAGCGACCGGACATCCTATCAGTCTAAGTTGTGAGCAATCACTTTAACTTGCGGTGGCACATTAGCTACCATCCCGATCGCAGTTTTTTCGCTCAAAGCAACTAAAACTCCCGGCTGCACTCCCATGATTGCGATAATTATTGCTAAAACCAGCGAAGGGATGCGATCGCGCCAGCGGACTTGCGGCAAATTTACCACCACATCCGAAAGGCGGCCGAAAAAGGCGCGGTTGACCATAATTAAAAAGTAAACTGAAGTTAAACCCGTGCCGATCATGCAGAGGAAAGTTTGCACCGGAAACACTGGCAAACTGCCCCGAAATATCAAAAATTCAGCAATAAATCCAGCCAAACCCGGAATGCCGGCACTTGCCATCACGCCGAGGATCATTAAACTGCCAATCATCGGCAAACCGCGATCTGGATTGAATAAACCTTTGAGCACATCGATGTTGCGGGTGCCAGATTTTTTGTAAACAACGCCGACACTCAAAAATAGCAGCCCCGAAATTAAACCGTGGCTAACCATTTGCAAAACTGTTCCCAGCATACTAATGGGAGTAGCTGCGGCGCTAGCTAACAAAATGTAGCCCATGTGAGCGATCGAACTGTAAGCTACAATTTTTTTCATATCTTTTTGGGCGATCGCGCAACTCGCCCCGTAAAGCACACTCACCACCGCCCAACTCGCCAAAGTCGGCGACGCCACCGCCCACGCATCTGGAAACAAACCCAAACCAAAGCGCAGCATCCCATAAGTTCCCAGCTTCAAAAGCACCCCCGCCAGCAGCACCGAAACCGGCGTCGAAGCTTCTACGTGAGCATCCGGCAGCCAAGTATGAAAAGGCACCAAAGGCATCTTAATTCCAAAAGCCAGCAACACCCCTGCCAGCAAAACAATTTGCCTTACCAAAGGCAATGGCAATCCTCCTTGCAAATGCGATGCGCCCGCTGCACCCACCATATCGAAACTAGAAGCACCGCTAAGCCACCCAGTGCCCAAGAAAGCAGCCAGCAGCACAATTCCCGAAAATGCAGTATAGATTAAAAACTTAGTAGCAGCATAACCCCGGCGCTCGCCTCCCCAAATCGCAATTAACAGGTAAAGCGGAATCAATTCTACCTCAAAAAACAGGAAAAACAGCAGCAAATTTTGACATAAAAAAGCCCCTGTTACGCCGCCGGTAATTAACAGAATCAAAGAATAATAAAGTCGAGGTCTGCGGATCGACTCATCCGTAGCGTAAATAGCTACCCCTGTCAGCAGAGTATTTAAAATTACCAAAGGCAGAGACAAACCATCAACACCGAGATTGTAATTCAATCCCAAAACATCTATCCAAGGAATAAATTCCGAAAACTGCAACTGACTGGTACTGGCATCAAACTGAACTGCCAAAATTACCGAAAGAATAAAAGTTATACCCGCAATGGCGATCGCGACATTCCGAACTATTTTAGAACTCACTGAACCGGGCCAGAGCCCAATCAGGGCAGCAGCCAACATTGGTATCCAGATTAAAGCACTGAGCATCAATTAAAACTTTCCTTGGTTACACAGTATTTAGAGCTATATTTAACATTAACGCAAAGCAACTACATATAAAAGCGATCGGCTGATTTTCTTGTTAACATAGATTCCAATGTCTCTGGAATCCTCCTATGACCTCAAGTCTTACAGATCGAGAAGATTTGCCAATTAAATCCGGTTCTCCTTCCACCCGCCTCACCGTTGCCGACTTGGAAGAACTGCAAGGTATACTCTCGGAAGCACATCTAGACTACCAACTCGAACTGGTAGACGGGAAGATTATGGTTAGGGGCCCATCAGACATTGTATCGAGCGAAATTGGACTTGAGTTTGGCAGTCTTTTGCGTAACTGGGTCAAACCCCGCAAACTCGGACGAGTGTTTGAGTCCAGCGGCGGGTTTATTCTCCCCAATTCAAATCTTACAGCACCGGACGTTTCGTTTGTGGTAGCCGATCGCCTCAAGCAAAGTAAAAGGTATTTTGCCGAACTCGTTCCCGACTTAGTTGTAGAAATCAAATCTCAGTCCGATCGCCTCAAACCCCTGCGAGAAAAAATTTTATCATTTCTCGAACTCGGAGCAAAAGTAGGAATATTAATCGACCCAGACAAACGTACAGTAACAATTTACACTCCGACTGCAGAGCCAGTGGTATTGAGAGACGGCGACATGATTTCAATTCCCGAACTTTTGCCCGGTTGGGAAGTTGCGGTGACAGAATTGTGGCCGATCGATTTTGAGTAAAATGACATAAAAAAGCAGACAAACCCAGACTAAAATCATCTGCGTTCATCTGCCCTCATCTGCGGTTTAAAATTAAATAAAACTAGATCCAAAGCAGACAAATCCAGAATAAATTCATCTGCCAACCTCTGCGGTTTAAAACTGCCAAATAATCAACGCCAGCAACACAGCAACCCCCCCCGCAATAGTCAACACATAAAACTGCGACTGACCGGTGCCGCTGTACTTCAACCCTTCACCGCTGAAAATTGTCGCAAAACCGAATAAATTCACCGCCCCGTCCACCACATACTTATCAGTCCAAGCGCTGATTTTAGAAATAAAAGCCACAGCCCAAACGACAGTCAAGCGGTAAACCCGATCGATATAAAAATCGTAAGCAAACAAATCCTGCAACGCCGGGACCGGCAGTCGTACCGGTCGAGGTAAAACGCCGTACCAATAAATCGCCACCCCAACCGCAACGCCAACCAACCCAGATAACAACAACAGCGGCGTATCCAGCGTCTTCAAAAGCAAATTTAAAGCATCAAAATCTCCCGTTTCCGCCCAAGGCCCAGTCCAACTAATTAATAGTTGCCACTCCTGCAACATCCAAGGCACCAACAGCCCCATCACCGTCAAAATTACCATCGGCAAAGCCATCTGCCAACCGACTTCCGGAGCTCTGCGAGTTTTCGGCTGCGGTTTTCCCACAAACACTAAACCGAATATGCGAGTTAAATTTAGCGCTGTCAAACCGTTAACTAAAAGCAGCACTATTACCAGCCACAAAGGCACAGTCCAAAAACCGTTGAGCCAGCGCCGCATCGCCCAAAAGTTGCCCAGAGGCAACAGCGCTACCATCCCCGCAGCGCCTACTAAATAAGCCGTAGTCGTGGCAGGCATCTTCGACCACAACCCACCCATTTCTGTTAAATCTTGAGTGTTAGTTGTGGTAATAATTGACCCTACGCTCATGAATAATAGGCCTTTGGCGATCGAGTGGGCGAACAGCAACAGCAAAGCAATGTCAACTTGATTTAGCCCCACGGCGATAAACACCAAACCCATAGAAGCGCTGGTAGAATGCGATAGTGCTCTTTTGATGTCGATTTGGGCGATCGCCACCAAGGAAGCGCCAACAGCCGTCACCGCACCTAAAACCACCAGCACCGCATCTGCGACCGGGGAAAGCGCTAAAACAGGCTGAAGTTTAATCAAAACATAAGCCCCAGCGCCCACAACTACGGTATTCCTCATAATCGAAGCCGGGTTGGGCCCTTCCATCGCCTCGTCGAGCCACAAATGGAACGGAAATTGAGCGCACTTTGCCGTAGGTGCGGAGATTAAAGCCAAACCTAAAAGAGTCGCCACTACAGGAGACAAAGTTGCAGTTTCAGCCCATGTTTCCAAATCGGAAAAATTCAAACTTCCCGCTAAAGTTGAAAGCGTCACTACTCCCATCAGCAGTGGCACGTCTCCTACACGCTTTGTTAAAAACGCATCTCTAGCGGCTGTTACTACCAGCGGTTGAGCGTACCAAAACCCGACTAACAAGTAAGTTGAAAGCGTCAGCACTTCCAACAAAGCGTAAGTTAGAAGCAGCGAGTCGCTAATGGCAATGCCGCTAATTGCTGCTTCAAAAAAACCCATCAGCCCAAAAAATCGAGCTAGCGCCCAGTCTTTTTCCATGTAGCCTAGAGCGTAAATTTGTGCTAGCAAACTCAGAACACTAACTAACTCCATTGCTCCGACGCTGACTGTGGAGATTTCTATTGCAAAAGACAAATCTAAATCGGCTGCTTGCACCCAGTGCACGAGCAACTGTTGGGGCGGTTGATCCCAAGTCGCTGTAAAAATAACTGACCCGTGTATGAAAGCCAACACCGTCATCAGCAAATTGAAGTAAGCTGCAGGTCTCGGGCCAGTTCTGCGAACGGTGCCGGTAGACCACGGCAAAGTTAAAATTGCGCCTATCAAGCCATATAAAGGTACCCACCAACAGGCTTGGAGGAGAAATTGAGTCATTTAATTTATCCCTTAAACTTCAAATTACTGGCTGCCTTTATACAAAAACAGTCGCAGGCGATCGCGCGAGACCCTAAAACTTTGACTAAACCCGATCGTATAGTTGTGGCAAAATAATTTGCACTCCAGATTAACTATACATTAAAGCATCAAAACTGATAATTCTCTCAAGACAAAATTACTAGCTGAGCAGACGAGGCACTCAAAGAAAAAAATGCCTGCAGATCGGCCAAGACTGCTTTTTTGCCGATTTCCCCGCGATCCCCCTTTGGGAATCCCCAAGTTTCCCGGCAGTGTTCCGCTCCGGCTTCACATACCGAACTCTACTTTATATGAGTATTATTACTTACTTTAATCCTCCTCGCCGTCGGCATCCACCCCTCTCTATATTAAGATTATTAAATAAATATTAAAATATTTTAAGTAACATAAAAAATTTTAATTTTTGTTATTAAACATTATGATGTTAGTTTATATTGTCAAGGTGGACAGCTTCCCCTATTCTTATAGGATAGGAAGCTTTACACTGCATTACTAAAAAATGTGGGCCTCCCCGTCCAAATTTTTAGATTTCTCAAAGATTTGTAACGGTAATTTCGCTCATCCTCAAAGGAGATTCAAAAATGTCAATTGCCGTGGGAATGATTGAGACAAAAGGTTTTCCCGCTGTTGTGGAAGCTGCCGATGCTATGGTCAAAGCTGCCCGCGTTACCCTCGTGGGCTATGAAAAAATCGGCAGCGCCCGCGTCACAGTAATTGTGCGCGGCAACGTGTCGGAAGTCCAAGCCTCAGTCGCCGCAGGAGTGGAATCCGTCAAGCGCGTGAACGGCGGAGAAGTCGTCTCTACCCACATTATCGCTCGCCCCCACGAAAACCTAGAATACGTTCTGCCGATTCGATATACAGAAGCAGTAGAACAGTTCCGAGGCTACTAAGTTCTTAGCGCACAAAAAATTCCTTAAACGAAAATTTGTGCGATTGTCAAAAATTAACAGTTTAGTTCCCCCAATATTCAATCAGGAGTAAAACCAATGGCAATTGCAGTTGGCATGATCGAAACCTTAGGCTTTCCCGCAGTGGTAGAAGCCGCTGACGCGATGGTCAAAGCAGCCCGCGTCACCTTGGTAGGCTACGAAAAAATCGGTAGCGCTCGGGTTACGGTAATTGTAAGAGGAGATGTCTCGGAAGTGCAAGCTTCTGTCGCAGCCGGAGTAGAGTCAGTGAAGCGCGTTAACGGCGGACAAGTGATGTCCACCCACATTATCGCCCGCCCTCACGAAAACTTAGAGTACGTGTTGCCCATTCGCTACACCGAAGCTGTAGAACAGTTCCGCGAAGGCGTGAGCGGCATTCGCCCCCTCAACAGATCTTAAGACAGGCGATCGGCTGTTAGGGGCGTTTGGTAATTAAAAATTAAAAATTAAAAATCGCGCTGTTTTTGATTTAGCATTTTTAATTTTTAATTGAGGTGGGTATGGGATATTGGTTATTAGTCATGAGTCAGGAGTCATTAGTCATTAGTTACTAGACGAAGCTCTAAAAAGCGGACAGCGGACTGAGGAAAGAGCTAATTAAAAAAAGACAAGTGACACTGTAAAAATGACAGTTACCAATTACCTATTACCTATTACCTAAAATGCAAATGGCCAAAGTTCTCGGCACAGTTGTCAGTACCCAAAAAGAGCCGACGCTGAGAGGATCGAAATTTCTACTGCTGCAATTCATCGATGAGGAAGGTTCGCCAGTTCCCGGCTATGAGGTAGCCGCTGACTGTGTGGGTGCTGGTATCGATGAATGGGTTTTAGTAACCCGAGGCAGCGCAGCCCGGATTGCACCCGGAAGCGAAAACCGTCCGATCGATGCTCTGGTAGTAGGCATTATAGATACTGTCAATGTAGAAAATCGCCTCATTTACAGTAAAAAAGACGACCCATACGGCTAGTTGCAACCGTTAGCAGTTAGCAGTTAGTGGAAAAATAACTAACAACTAACAACTAACAACTAACAACTAACAACTAACAACTAACAAAAAGATTTTTCAGTTTAGGAGAACTTAATTTATGGCAGTCCGCAACGTTGCGGCTCCCCCGACGCCTTGGTCGAAAAACTTGGCTGAGCCCAAAATTCACGATACCGCCTTCGTACATTCCTTTTCTAACATTATTGGGGATGTGCATATCGGTTCTAATGTGATGATTGCCCCGGGGACATCTATCCGCGCCGATGAAGGCACTCCTTTTTATATCGGACAAGGAAGCAACATTCAAGACGGAGTAGTGATTCACGGCCTAGAACAAGGCCGAGTCACAGGAGACGACGGCAAGTCCTATTCTGTGTGGGTGGGGAAAAATACTTCCCTCACCCACATGAGTTTAATTCACGGCCCTGCCTACGTGGGCGAGGATAGCTTTATCGGCTTTCGCTCTACGGTGTTCAATGCCAGAGTGGGCAAAGGCTGCATTGTCATGATGCACGTACTAATTAAAGATGTGGAGATTCCCGCCGGTAAGTACGTGCCTTCGGGAGCCATCATCACTAATCAGAAGCAAGCCGATCGCTTGCCTGACGTTCAAGATTCTGACGTTCAATTTGCGACCCATGTCATCGGCATCAATGACGCTCTGAGAACGGGTTATCGCTGCGCTGAGAACATCGCCTGTCTAGCACCAATTCGCAACGAGAAAAGTACAGACCCAAATATGACTCAAACCAAATATTCTACCAATGCCGGCACCCAATTGAGTCCAACTCTTGCCGATAGCATCCGCAATTTACTAGCCCAAGGATACAGCGTGGGAGCTGAACACGCCGACGCGCGCCGCTTCCGTACTGGTTCTTGGCGCACTTGCGGCCCGATTTCCTCAACCCGCGACTCTGAAGTAATCGCGGCTTTGTCAGCTTGCATGGCTGAACACCAAGGAGAATACGTCCGCTTGATCGGGATTGACACCAAAGCCAAGCGCCGCGTACTAGAAGAAATCGTCCAAAGACCGGGAGACAATGGCTCTAACGGTTCTAACGGTGCAAAAACTTACCAATCTAACGGTAAAGTTGCACAAGCCGGACACCACAATGCCGGTTCCGTGTCAAGCGGGAAATTGAGTGCCGAAACAATAGCTCAGGTTCGCAGCTTGCTAGCTCAAGGCTACAAAGTGGGTACGGAACACGCCGACGCGCGCCGCTTCCGCACAGGTTCTTGGCAAAGCGGGGCTTCGCTGCAAGTGAGAAACGAATCTGAGGCGATCGCCGCTTTGGAAGCTGTGATGAACGAGTACCCGGGCGAATACGTGCGCTTGATCGGGATTGACCCGAAAGCTAAGCGACGCATAGTTGAAGAAATTATTCAGCGTCCCGACGGCCCGGTTGGTCAATCGGCTCAGCCGGCCGCAACATCTAAGTCGGCAGCAACATCGGGATACAAAGCAGCTTCGACTGGTGCCGCGAGCAGCGGAAGTTTGACCGGCAAGACGATCGACCAAATCCGCAACCTGCTTTCCCAAGGCTACAAAATTGGCACGGAACACGCCGACGCGCGCCGTTTCCGCACCGGTTCTTGGAGCAGTTGCGCGCCGATCGCATCCAACCGCGAATCCGAAGTGATTTCTGCCCTCGAAAGCTGTCTCAAAGAACACAGCGGCGAGTACGTCCGCTTGCTTGGCATCGACTCCAAGGCGAAGCGCCGGGTACTCGAAGAAATTATCCAACGACCTTAATTTGCCTGGTAATTAGCCTGTTTCTCCCGTTAAGCCCTCGCACAGGGGCCAACGGGAGAAACCCCAGCGGATTGAAGTTGGATTTGAGATAGTTAAAAAGCTCGATTGAGAAATGTTGGTCAAAATTTAGAATCTTCTGAAAGTTTCTATAAAACGTTAAAGCATCAAGCTTCTCAGTATTAGTAAATTATCGTTTCTTAGATTGACATGGTTAAATTTATCAGTCGAGAAAACCCATAATTTAAAGTCCTTTTATCGAAAAAAATAGCTCCTTTCATGGTGAAGTCGAATGTATTTATCGCCACTGCAATTAAGTAGCAACTCTCAGATTTTGATGAGTGGCGATGTAGTTGTGAATGAGGGTGCGGCGATCGCCCCTGGAGCAATCCTGCAAGCAGCTCCGGGCAGCCGGATCTCGATCGCCGCCGGTGCCTGTATCGGTATGGGAGTTATCCTTCACGCCCGTGAAGGTACTCTGGAAATCGCGGCGGGCGCTATTCTAGGTGCAGGAGTTCTGGTGGTAGGTGCGGGAACGATCGGGGAAAATGCCTGTATTGGCGCCGGGACGACCCTAATCAATCCTTGTATCGACAAAATGCAAATTATGGCAGCAGGTTCTCTAATCGGAGATACCAGCCGCCAAGCCGCCGCAGAAGCAACCGCAACAGCGCCAACAGCAGCGCCAACATCACCAGAAACCCCCGAAGCCCCTACGCCACCAGTCGATCGACCGATCGAGCCGATCGAGCCGCCACAACCCGCCCAAACACCGCCTCAAACTGCGCCGGAGACTGCCCCCGAGCCGCCGGAATCCACCGCCGCAGATCCGCCCCAACCAGGGGAGACGCCAACTATTCTGTACGGCCAAGCTCACATCAATCGACTGCTGGGGACGCTGTTTCCACACCGGCAAGCTTTTAATCGATCGGAGGAAAACGGCCAAACTCTATCGGGCGGTTCCGGGTAGCCGTCATTTCGGCAAAAGGCAGCTATGCTGAAGGCAGAAAGATCAAATATAAATAGGTAATCTCATATTATTGGTAGCTCAGCAATTTGTCAGGCCTTGCAGCAGCAATCAGTGTATTGTAGCTCGTGCAGTCTGTCTTCTCATCTGAGAAACTATAAACTATCAACAAATTTTTATTTTGGGAAGTTTCTAAGGGTAATAGAAGATGGACGGACAAACAGATCGTAACAGTCACGAAGAGCGATCGCAGCGCCAGGAATACTTCAAAGACACTGCTTTGGGTTTGGTATCCACCAAGAGTTTTCCGGCAATTGTGGGGACTGCTGACATGATGCTGAAGTCGGCAGGGGTGATTTTAGTAGGATACGAAAAAATTGGTTCCGGTCACTGTACGGCGATCGTCCGGGGCAGAATTTCGGATGTGCGTTTGGCTGTGGAAGCTGGAGCTCAAACTGCCGAACAGTTCGGGCAGTTTGTTTCTAAGTTGGTGATTGCTAGACCTTTGGCTAATTTGGAAGTGGTTTTGCCGATCGGCTTTCGCCTGACTCAACTGTCGGAAAAAGGCAGTTATTCTCGGCTTAGCAATCAGGCGATCGGTTTGCTCGAAACCCGGGGATTTCCGGCAATGGTCGGCGCTTGCGACGCTATGCTCAAATCCGCAGACGTACACTTGGCAGCTTACGAGAAAATAGGCGCCGGTTTGTGCACGGCAATTATTCGCGGTGCAGTTGCAGATGTAGCAGTAGCCGTAGAAGCCGGGATGTACGAAGCTGAGCGAATTGGCGAGTTGAACGCGGTGATGGTAATTCCGAGGCCTTTGGAAGATTTGGAACAAACTTTACCGCTGGCGAGTTGCTGGATCGAGCAGCGTCAACCTGTGATGATGCCCGTGTCGGTTAAGGAAAAGGAACAAGAATTGATCGAACTTCCAGATTTGGAGAAATTGACTGTTTATGTGGAAGAGGAAATCAATCGGTAATTGGTAATTAGGCAACAAAAGTTTGTAGAGACGTACTACCGCAAATACTGATACGAAGTTTGTCAAAAAAATATAGAGTTTACTCGGTAGGACTGCTGGCAACAATTTATACTGAGTAGCGGTCTCAAACTTAATTTGCCGATCGAGCCGATCGCCGCCGCATCAAGAGACACAGAACACCAAGTAAAACTAGACTTTTGAGATCAAGTCGATCGTCGGGTAAACAATCGAACTGACTAAGTAAATCCAGCCGAGGTGCAGATCCTTTCAACAGGATTTAACTACTGTTAAAATAAACCAAAAAGCCTGTTTAGGGTAGATTGCCGGGAATCATTTAAGAGTTACTCTGACCGCAGGTGGCTGCTCTTTCAACAGATTAACGGCTGTCGAACTCAAAACTGACTGCACAGGAATCAACCCCCAGCATCAAGCCATCCTGAAAGTTGACCTATGAACCTCAAACAATTTTACAAGCGCGGTTTGCACAGCGCCAAGAAAGGAAACTATGAAGCGGCACTTGAGGACTTCGATCAGATACTGCAAGTCAATCCCGCCGATGCCAAAGCCTATAACAATCGCGGCTTGGTTTACTATTACATGAAAGACTACCAAAAAGCGATCGCAGACCTCAGCCAAGCCCTAGATATCAATCCTAATTTCTTCGAGGCTTACTTGAATCGAGGCAATGCTTGGCGTCATCTCGGAGAACACGAAAAAGCAATTGATGATCTAAACTGCGCTTTAGCAAATAAGCCTAACAGCCACGCTATCTACAACAACCGGGGACTTGTACTTGCTAATTTAGGAAATTACGAAGAAGCAATAGAAGACTACAATCGAGCTCTATCTCTCAATTCCCACAATTATAAAACCTATTACAACCGGGGGCGCGCTTACTACCTTTTGGGAGAAAAAGAGGCAGCAACGGAAAACTTTAACGAAACGCTGCGGTTGAACCCTAAATATATCAAAGCATACATAAATCGAGGTCTCTGTTACCACCAATTAGGAGACAATACGCAGGCGATCGCCGATTACAACACTGCACTCGGCATCGATCCACAAAATGTTTATGCCTATTATAACAGAGGTTGTGTTCGCTATAAATTAAAACAAATGCAGCTTGCAATTGAAGACTTTGACAAAGCAGTAAAACTCGATCCGAACTATGTTAAAGCTTATCTCAACCGGGGTTTAGCGCTGTATAAACTTGGAGATGTTACCGCAGCAAATAGAGATTTTTACCATGTAATGTGCATTAATGCTGAAGCTTATTTATACTACCAGGCCCAGCGGTGCACGCCTGATATTAATTCATACTTCAAGGAAGCGCCACAGGTAGAACTTAATAATGGTGCCGAATACTACAACACAACCTTAAATACGATGTCAACTTCCTTAAGTTCCGCAGCATTAAACGCGGTCTGGAATCAAGAAGATTTGGAGAACCGAGACTCGATTATCTGTGAAAGTGAATTTATCAATAATTGAATTAGTCAGTAGTCAGGGTTCTTCCGTACTTAATGGGCTAAAATGTTACAATAATATCCAATTATAGCACACTAAGTACGGAAGAACCATAAACATTAACTGAAACTATTCCATTATCTACTTTTCCTACACTTCCCAGATATTGTGTAGCTACATAGTCAGTTTTCCCCCCTTTTTTTTATTTATCTCCTGTTTCATTAATTACTAGGGTAATTTTCTTGCCCTTTAATTATTTGAGAATTTTTATTAATCTTTTGGGCTTCATTTCAATTACCGACCCAGGTGATTTGGTAATAAAATGATGCAACCAATGTGCAGATTTTATTGCTACTACTTTACCTATTGAGGGTAAGGGTTTTCTTTCGAGGGGTGCAATTATTCCTAAATGTAAATAGTTACAACTTTCATAATTTCTTACTTCTTTAAATATGTCTTTATACTGTGCACAAGAGTCCTCTATCACTCTCCTTGTTGATTATGCCTCTCTCGCCAAATGTTTGAGAACTTGTAACCCTACATCCATTGCTCTGCCTCATTTGTAGCGTTTTTATCTTTTCACACTTTTATTTTAATACTCGGAGAGTGACAGAAGAGGGGTAAGGTTGGGTAACGCCATTCAAGATTTTAAGTTCAGCCGTTCTCCGGCCAGGAGAACTTCAATTTCCGTTTAACACTTGAACAATTGAATCAGTAAGTTCCTGAAAGCTTGCTCTCCCAAGCTGCGGGACAGCAGCGAGGGCTAAGTTCTCTTCTATATGTTTTGGCGCTTTCATCCCTACAAGGGCACTCAAGAGGCCAGGGGCGCTCCGGGTATATTGGAGCGCCCGCTGGCAGTCTGTCCGCAAGCGATCGCCAAAGGCAGAAGCAATCTTTTCTGGGATCTGACCGATAACCTGCGCTTCACAGATCGACCTACTGGCGATCGCGGAAATGCCTAAGCGATCTGCAGCTTCCAATACTGAGACTTGTTCTCCTTTGATTGTTTGAGTTGGGGTTAGCACCGCTTCCGGCATCCCCATATTCAAAGGAAGCTGGATAAACCGAAACCGATCTTCTCTGTTCCCAGCTACTTCCCGAGCAATGGACTTCGCGCGCGCCAGATCGATGTGGTTCCTTTCAGTGGGAGGTACGCGGAAAGCATTCCAAGTTGCCAGACCGTAATTGGCAATTTTCCCAGCTAAAACTGCCTTTTCAAATACCTCAAAAACCTCTCGCAACCGATGGTAAAAAGTATCGGGTTCCACTTGAGAAAGTAGCTTTTCTGGATTGTGAAGATAGTAGACATCGATTGTCTCAATGCCGAGGTTGGCGAGGCTCCAATTAAGCTGATCTTGAATGTATTCTGGGTGGATGCAGTAACGCTCCTGGGCCAAATCTGCCATGCTGACAGTAGAGTTGTTTGGCTCGACGTACTGCTGATAAAACCACTCTACATGGTTGGGAGTTGGATGCGGAACAACGCCGCCTTTCGTACAGATAATTAGTTCATCCCTGGAGGCTTCTCCCGATTCCAGGAGACGGCGGATAGCCTTTCCGACACTCCGCTCTCCGTACTGGTAGCGGTAGTTGATTGCTGAGTCAATTACGTTGGTACCCCGCCGAACCGATTCAACTACAGCGGACGCCACAAGAGTGTCAGTATACTCATCTGGTTCGCCAAGGTAAGTGCCAATTCCAATCGAGCTGGCAACAAGCGAACCAGTTTCTCGGAAGTGATCGGCTGCACAATTTTTGTTGTGCCGTTCCCTGTAACGCCGCGTTCCTTCTGCGGTAGCTCTGCCTGCGATCGCATTACTATTTTCTAAGCTAACACTCATTAAGTTTAAGCCCTCCTTCATTGAAAATCCTCCTAAAATAGAGCGAAGTAGAAGCGCGATCGCTCGCGCCTCTACATTTTTAGACCAGATGTTTGGGAGCCTCGATTAACTGGCGATCGACGAGATAAGAAAAATAAGTCCGAAACAAACTCGCATCCGCTTGGGGGCAGATAATGTCCGTTCCAGAAAGTCCCTTCAAGGCATTCTGGCAATCGAATTGCAGCGTCGCAGATTTAGGCATTTCTGCTTCCGAAACTTTTTCCGAGAAAAGACCGACAAGCGGATACAGCGCATTGTCTGGAGAATATCCAGCGCGATTGATTATTTCTGCTTGCCAAGTCTCAGAAGAAACTCGTTTGATTGGATAACCCATTGAGCCAATCCAGCCAAGCAATTCACTCATCTGAAAGGACTGAGTGTTGACTAAATGAAAAGTCTTTCCGAGCAATTCTTTTTGGCTCGAAAGATGAACAATCGCTCGGCTCACATAGTCAACAGGCGCTACATTCATCAGCTTATCGTCATCGGGCGCACATCCAAGTTGCACGCAACCAGCGATTAACCTGTACAGTAAGTCACTGGGATTGCAAGCCCCTGTTTGGCTGTCCCCAGAAATGCGACCTGGCCTGTAAATGCTAACAGGAATCCCGCGATCGCGCGCGACCTCTACTAACTTTTCTGCCACCCACTTCGTCTGAGTGTAAGCGCCTTTTAGACCCTCTCCCGGAGTGAGTTCATCCTCCTCTCGCACCACCTTAATCCCTGATTCTCCCATTGCCGAGAAAACGGAAATCGTAGAAATTAAATGGACTGGTTTTAGCTTACTTTGACTCGCCAATCTCAGAACTTCCTGCGTCCCCAAAACGTTAGCGGGTTTGAGAACCGAGTAGGGATAAGTAAACTTGACAAACGCGCCATTGTGGTAAATGACATCAATTTTACTGGCTAAAACTCGGAACTGCTCCTCGGAAAGCCCCAAAAGCGGTTGAGACAAATCTCCAGCAATTGGGATAATGCGATCGCTGCTGCTTTCATCCCAAATTAAATAGGATTCGAGACTGCTTTGAATCCGCTTTTTAGCTGATTCTGCATCAGCAGAACGGACTAGGCAATAAATTTCTGCTTGAGTTTGTTGCAAGAGATCCCGGAGTAAAAAGGCTCCCAAAAAGCCCGTCGCCCCTGTTAAGAGAATGCAAGCTGGTTCAGTTTTTGGCTCGCTCAATGGAGTTGCAGGGCGAATTGCCGGATCTAAAACAACTTCAGCGTTAATATCGAAACTTGCAGTGCGATCGCCCGCAGAATCCGCCCCATGCTTCACCTCAATATTCTTTGCTAAAGCAGCGATGGTAGGCGCTTCAAAGAAACGGCGCAAGGGCAGTTCCTTTTGGAAAGCATCTCTTACCTTTGCTAGCAACTGAGTAATCAGTAATGAATGTCCCCCCAAATCAAAGAAATTGTCATAAATCCCCACTTTTTCCAGCCCTAGCAGCTCAGCCCAAATCTCAGCAAGCATTTTCTCAATGGGAGTGCTAGGAGCGACAAAAGTATCTGCTAAATCGGCTCTCGCCGCCTCCGGCGCTGGCAGCGCCCGCCGGTCTATTTTTCCATTAGCCGTGAGGGGCAATGCTTTCAGTACGACAAAAGCAGAAGGAACCATGTAGTCGGGCAGTTTTTCTTTTACAAATGACCGCAGCTCGTTAATAGCGATCGCTGATTCCCTCGCGGGTACAACATAGGCTACTAAGCGCTGATTCCCCGGTTCATTTTCCAGTAGCAAAACTACTGCTTCGCGCACAGCGGAATGTTGAGATAGCGCTGCTTCTATTTCCCCCAATTCAATGCGGAACCCTCGCAGTTTAACTTGGCTGTCGATGCGCCCTAAAAACTCAATATTTCCGTCCGGCAAATACCGAGCCAAATCTCCTGTTTTATAAAGGCGATTTGAAGGTATAGCTAAGGAATCAGAAGGAAGAATGCCTTCGGCATTTTTCAAAGGGTTGATGATGAATCTTTCTGCTGTTAATTGGGGTTGGTTTAGATAGCCGCGAGCTAAAGAAGCACCGCCGATGTATAACTCGCCGGACACGCCAATGGCAACTGGCTGCAAGTGCGAATCAAGTAAATAAATCTGCGCGTTATTGATAGGGCGACCGAGAGGAACTGTCTCCGAAATGCAATTTTCTCGCTTTTCAATGGGATAAGCCAGCACGCCTACGGTTGCTTCTGTTGGCCCGTAATGGTTGAAGACTGAACAGTCTGGGGCGTATTTCTGAATAGTTTCGAGCAAATTCCAACTTAAGGCCTCGCCACCAAGGATTAATCGCTTTTTCGGCAAAACCTGCGCCGGATTAGAAGCAGTTAATAAAGCTTTTAGATGGGAGGGAACGATTTTGAGACAGTCAATGGAATGCTGCTGAAAATAAGCAGCGATCGCCTCTGGATCGGTGGTGCGTTCCTGGGAAATGATGTGAAGGCTTCCTCCGGTACATAAAGCTGGAAAAATTACTGTATTTCCTAAGTCTGCTGCTAAGGTAGAAACGGTTGCGAAACTGGCACCTGATGGCAGGTTTAGCCGTTCCTGAATGCTGTAGAGGTAATTGACGAGCGATCGGTGTTCAATTGCCACTCCCTTTGGCGTGCCAGTGGAACCGGAAGTGTAAATGACATAAGCTAAATTTTCACCAGAGAGAGGGGGAGAGGGAGAGGGGGAGACAGAGGGAATTTCTGCGTCTAAGCAAACGATTTTTGCCTGAGTTGTGGGCAAGTTTTCGATTAGCTGTTGTTGCGTTAATAGCACTGCCACTCCGGCATCCTGCAACATCAAGGCGAGGCGCTCTTTTGGCATAGCCGGATCGAGTGGCAAGTACGCGCCGCCTGCTTTGAGGATGCCTAGAATTCCAGCGATCGCCTCTAAAGAGCGATCGACGCAAATGCCGACAATCACCTCTGGTTTTATGCCTAATTGTTGCAAGTAATGGGCGATTTTGTTAGCGCGGGCGTTGAGTTCGCTGTAGGTAATTTGCTGATTTTCACAAACAGCAGCTATACGGTTGGGCGATCGCTCTGCTTGTTCTTCAAATAGCTGGTGAACGCACTTATCGAGCTGGTAATCTGCTTTTGTGCTGTTGAATTCTACTAATAATTGATGTCGGGCGCGAGCGCTCAGCATTTCGAGCTGGCCGATTGCGGTTTGTGGGTTGCTGGCTACACTTTGCACCACCGCGTAAAATTGCTCTGCCAAGCACCGGATACTGTTGTCTGCAAGGAAGATAGGATCGTAGTGAAACTCAGCGGCGAGCGAGTCATTTTGGCGGTGGCAAGAGAGTTTAACTTTGAAGCGATCGCAGCACGCATACTGCTTGTAAATCGAAAAACCTACGCCACTAGCCGAACGCTTTTCGAGCTGTTCCTCATACTCGAAACCAAATGGAAAGCCCGAAGAGTTGCCTAGATATTCGGGGGAGAAATATTCTTGATACTTGTATGCTTCGCGTTCTTCCTGCTGAATTTGCTGCAAGCTTTCCGCGAAGGAAAAGTTTTCTGTTAGTTGGCTCGACAGCGGTAAAAATTTGGCAAACAGCCCAAGCGCTGGCTCTAGTTCTTCATATTTTCGACCGTCGAATGCCACGCCAACAGTGATCTGTGATTGGCCAATCAGCCGCCAGAGCAAAATTTTCCAGCAAGCGAGCAAGAATGTAGAAAGTGAGGTGTTGTACTGGCGGGCGATCGCTTCCACTTTTTCCAGCAAAGCTAACTCTAATTTGACCTCAAAAGCTTGGGGAGTAAATTGAGCTGGCGCGTTAATTAATCTATTTTCAAACGGCAACCTTAAACTCGCTAGCGCTGAATAATTATGCCCAGTCCAGTATTCTTTGCCCTCGACCGCTTCCTCATCTTGGAGCAATTCATTTTGCCATTCTGAAAATTGAATGTATTGCACAACTTCATCGGTAATTTCTTCGCCGTGAAGGCAGGCGGCATAGCACTGGCTGATTTCTTGAACCAGATTTTTTAGTGTGCGACTATCGGCGCACAGTGCGGGCAAACTAACCAGTAAAATATGCCTCTCAGATGAAAGTGTAATTAAAGACAAGTGCCAAACAGGATTGCGATCGAAGTTGAATAAAGCGCTCTTTTCTTGCTGAAAAATATCTTCTAGTTTTGCTTCTTGCTCCTGGGGAGTCGCTTCACTTAAGTTAACCCAGTTCCACGAAACAGAGCTATGTTCGGAGATAACTTGTATAGGAACTTTTAGCCCTGCCTTTCGCTGAAAGCTTGTGCGGATAATTTCGTGACGATCGCTAACTTTTTCTAAAGCTTTCTTTAGGCGATCGGTTTGAAGACTTCCCTCGATCAAAATAGCGGATTGAACGCGATAAGCAGGGCTGTCTTGGTGCAACAGCCACAGATATTTTTGTTGGGGTGAAATCCGAAATCCATTAATTGTTTGCATTGTTCCTATTTATCAAATCGCTACTTTATTCTCGTTCCCCGGTTCTGCCTAGAAGAGATGAGAGGGAATTAAATTCCTGATTCAGAAATCATTTCGCCCATCGCTACAACAATTTTTCGCGAACCGATAAATGGATTGCGACTGTGAGCGGCAAGCATATTATCTAGCATTAAGATGTCTCCTGCTTGCCAGGGAAAACTAACAGCAGCTTCCCTGTACACTGCCTGAATTTCTTCCATTACCGAGTCTTCAATAGGAGTGCCGTCACCGTAATAGACATTGCGGGGGAGGTTCTCTTCTCCAAAAACAGAGAGCAAGGAAGCGCGGGTTGCCGCATCTAAGCAGGAAATGTGGTGCAAGGGAAGTTGGTTAAAAAATACCATCTCTTGAGTTTTTGGGTGCTTGGCAATTGCGGGGCGAATTTTGCGAGTTCTCAAATTATTTCCTGCTGTCCACTCAAATTCCATCCCAGCTTGGCGGCAGTATTCCTCAACCACCGATTTGTCTTCAGTTTGGAAAAAATCTTTCCAGCTTACATCTAGTCCGTCTGTGTAGTTACGAACGTACATAATTTGCTTTTGGGCAAATTTTTCTCTGAGTTTCGGGTCTAGCAACTGGTAAATTTTACGGCAGTCAACAATCGGCGTTTCTCCGCCTTGTTGCGCTGGCTGAACGCAGAAAAACCAGATTTTCATCGGCCAGCGGTGCAGGTGCGAACTCTCGCTGTGAAATAAGATAGCTTTATCTGCTGGGTAAGGAGTTGAACCGTAAACTTTTCCGCTAACTCCTTCGCGTGGCAAATCGCCGTACTCCCCAAATAATTCCGAACAAATTGAGTGAGCAAACTGCTCGAATGCGGAAACCACAGGGCCGATGAATCCTCGAAAAAGAATCCCTCCATGCTGTAGCAATTTTGCCTCTATAAATTCGCGGTTATTTTTCGCCCAGTCTGCGAGATCGACATCGGCTACTGCGGGTTTTGCCACTAAAGGAAAGAGTTCGTCGGGGTGCAGGTACTCGGTTTTTATCAATTCGCCTTGCGGCAAAGCCACTACTTTCGGCTTGACGCTTTTGAACTTACTAAAATTGCTTTTTTCACGCTTTACTTCTTGCATGGCTTGTTTCTGCTTCTGGGCTTCTGTGAGAATTTCTAAAGTGTTCAAACGACTGTCAGGCTGCGCCGCAATGCTGCCGAGGAGGGTTTCAAAGCGATTTGACATTTGAGCGATCGTCTCTCTGTCAAATAGGTCGGAATTATACTTCCAACTGCCGACAATTCCTGTGTCTGTTTCCGACACAAATAGCGCCAAATCAAATTTAGCCGTACCGCTATCAATTGCAACCGGGATTAAAGTTAAACCCGCCATTTCTAAAGCCGGCATAGGCGCATTTTGCATGACGAACAAAACTTGAAAGAGGGGTGTCTGACTCAGGGTGCGATCGGGACGCAGTTCTTCTACCAGTTTGTCGAAGGGCAAATCTTGGTGAGTGTAAGCTTTTAATGTCACCTCGCGCACGCGATCGAGCAGTTGGCGAAATGTAGGATTGCCACGCATATCGGTTCGCAAGACGAGGATATTGACAAAGAAACCAATTAAAGCTTCAGTCTCAACTTGTGTGCGGTTTGCCAGGTCAGTACCGACGACAATATCTTCTTGATTTGTGTAGCGATAAAGCAGCGTTTGAAGTGCTGCCAACAAGGTCATAAATAAGGTGACATTTTGTTGCCGACTAAGTGCGTTTAGCGCTTCTGAAACTTGCCCAGAAAGCTGGAATTCTTGAATCTCAGCTCGATCGCTAGAAACAGCAGAACGCGGTTGTTTTGCTGGCAATTGCAGCGGGGGCAAAATTTGACCCAACTGCTGCTTCCAGTCAGCGAGTTTTGCTTCGAGAACTTCGCCTTGCAGCCAATTTGTTTGCCAAACAGCATAGTCTGCGTACTGTACAGAAAGTTCGGGTAGGGGAGAAGGTTTGCCGCTGCCGAAAGCTTCATAAAGCGCCGCCACTTCCCGCACGAGTACCCCCATCGACCAGCCATCAGCTACGATGTGGTGTACTGTCAGTAACAGCAGGTATTCTGTGTCGTCAAGATGTAACAATGTGACGCGCAGTAACGGCCATTTTGTTAGGTCAAAAGGCTGTCGCGCTTCTTCAGCGGCGAGTCGCATTGCCTCGGCTTCTCGTTCAGCTTGCGATAACTCTCTTAAGTTTACGATCGGCAATGTGAAATTAAAAGATGAAATAATAACCTGAGCGGGTCGTCCTTCCACCGAATTAAAAGTTGTCCGCAATGCTTCGTGTCGCTTGATAATCTCCTGAAAAGTTTGCTCTAGAACCGCTACATTGAGCGCCCCCTTCAAGCGTACGGCTGCTGGGATATTATAGGCAGGATTTCCCGGCTGCAATTGGTCGAGAAACCACAGTCGTTGTTGTGCAAAAGAAAGGGGCAATTCTCCCTGCCTTGACGCCCGCTTGATGGGGGGTGCTTTCAGTTTTTGCTCGGCGCGATATTGCAAGAGGCTTTCGGTGACTGTTGCGACGGTAGGCGATTCAAAAAGAGAGCGCAAGGGTACTTCAACTTGAAAAGCTTGTCGCAGGCGAGAAATCGCCTGAGTAGCCAGCAATGAATGACCTCCCAATTCAAAGAAGTTATCGTGAATTCCAACTCGCTCTAAACCGAGAACTTCCGCCCAAATTTCTGCTATTAATTGCTCGTCGGGAGTTCGAGGCTCGACAAAATTGCTCTCGAATTCTGCTGTGTTTGTGTCAGGTGCTCTTAGCGATCGCCGATCGATTTTTCCGTTAGGCGTTAAAGGCATTGCTTCCAGCAGCACAAACGCTGACGGCATCATGTACTGCGGCAGTTTTTGTTTGACAAAGACGCGCAAGTGATTAATAAATTCTGAATCCGTAGGAGTAGTGTCCCCGTGTCCGGCCCGGAGTTCTGAGTTAGCAACGATATAAGCTACTAAACGCTTGTCGCCCGGATTGTCCTCTCGAACCAGTGCGATCGCTTCTCGCACGGCTGGGTATTGGCTGAGTACCGCTTCAATTTCGCCTAATTCGATGCGAAATCCGCGAACTTTGACCTGGTGGTCGCTGCGCCCCATAAATTCAATGTTTCCATCTGGGAGATAGCGAGCCAAGTCCCCGGTTTTATAGAGGCGTTCTGAAAGAATCAACGATGAAGGATGAAGGATGAATGAAGCATGAATTCCGTCCTTTGCAAAGGGGTTAGGAATAAACTTTTCTGCGGTCAGTTCCGGTCGGTTTAGGTAGCCTCTAGATAAGCCGGCACCGCCGATGTGCAGTTCGCCAAATACGCCAACGGGAACCGGCATTAAATAGCTGTCTAATATGAAAATTTGAGTGTTAGCAATCGGGCGACCGATGGAAACTGATTCATCTTTGCCATCAACCTGATAGAGAGTAGACCAGATAGTGGTTTCTGTAGGGCCGTATAAATTCCACACAGCAGCGCCGCGCAAAAGCAACTGATTGGCGAGCTGTCGCGGTAAAGCTTCTCCCCCGCACAGTATTTTTAATTGATTGTTTCCCTGCCATCCTGCTGCTAAAAGCATTTTCCAACTGGCTGGAGTAGCTTGCATGACTGTCGCGCCAGAATTTGTTAATGTTTCTAAAAGCTTTTCCCCGTTAGATGCCACTTCTCGGCTGGCTACAACAACGCGAGAACCTGTTGTAATAGGCAGGAACAGTTCCAGCGCTGCAATGTCAAAAGATAAGGATGTTACTGCTAGCCAAACATCTCGGTCTGCGATCGCCAGTTGTTGGCGCATAGAACTCAAGAAGTTAACGGCAGAGGCGTGGGAAATTTGCACTCCTTTGGGTTTACCTGTTGAGCCTGAAGTATAGATGACATAGGCTAAATTGGAGGAATTTTGTAAACCCACGACTGGCTCGTCGCAGCTCGATATGCCTTCCCAATCTGCATCCAGAAATACGAGGGAGGCGCTAGTTTTTGGCAGGGTTTCTAATAGCTTTTTCTGAGTGAGTAACACGGAAATTTTTGCGTCTTCCAGCATGAAGGCAAGGCGATCTGGTGGATACGCTGGATCGAGGGGAACATAAGCGCCACCGGCTTTGAGAATGCCGAGAAGCCCTACCATCATTTCTAGGGAGCGCTCGACATAAATTCCCACCAAAACTTCTCGGTTGACACCGATTTTTTGCAAGTTACTTGCGAGGTTATTTGCTTTTTTGTTCAGTTCCCGGTAAGTCAGATATTCATTTTTAAAGACGACAGCGATCGCATCCGGCGTCCGCTCTGCCTGCGCTTCAAATAATTCGTGTACGCACTGATTTTTAGGAATTTCCGATTGAGTATTGTTCCACTCAAACAGCAGTTGCTGCTGTTCAGGTTTCGTCAAAATTGGCAAACTTGAAAGGCGCTGTTCGGGATTAGCAGCTATACTTTCTAGTAAGGTTAGAAAATGTCCGGCTATCCGTCGTGCAGTGCTAGCGTCAAACAAATCTTCGCTATACTCAAGCGTTGCATTAATACCCTCTAATCCTTCCTCCAGGTCAAGCGCTAAATCAAATCTCGCCGTTTTCTGTTCTATTTCCAAACTGCTCAACGTCACTCCTGGCAATTTTATCTGCGGCGTCCGGACATTTCGCAGAGAAAACAATACCTGAAATAGCGGATTATGGCTTAAATCTCGTTCGTGGTGGATGATTTCTACCAGTTTCTCGAAGGGCAAATCCTGGTGGTTATACGCGCCGAGAGCTACTTCTCGCACGCGACCCAGTAACTCTTTAAAAGTCGGGTTGCTCGACAGATTGGTGCGGAAAACTAAGGTGTTAGCAAATAAGCCAATTAATTCCTCGATTTCGCGTCGGTTGCGGTTAGCAATGGGGGAGCCGACTAAAATATCTTCTTGCCCGGTGTAGCGATAGAGCAACGTTTTAAACGCTGCCAGTAGGGTCATAAATAAAGTAGCTTTTTCCCGCTGGCTTAATTGGGCGATTTCCTCTGCGATTGCCTTGGGAATGGTGAATTTATGCACCGCACCTCGGAAGGTTTGTACTGCCGAGCGGGGGCGATCGGTTGGCAAATTTAGTACAGGGAGATTGCCTCCAAGCTGTTTTTTCCAGTAAGCAAGCTGCGTCTCTAAAACTTCTCCCTGCAACCACTGGCGCTGCCAACTTGCAAAGTCTGCGTACTGTACCGACAGTTCGGGAAGGGGAGAAGGTTTGCCAGTGCAAAAGGCTTGATAAAACGTGGCCAGTTCCTGGATGAATATTCCCATTGACCAGGCATCGGAAATGATGTGGTGCGTACTCAATAGCAGCACCCAGTTTGAATCGCTCAAGTGCAGCAATTTGGCACGCAATAAGGGTGCTTGTGACAAATCGAAAGCAAGCTTTGCTTCTGCGGCGATTAACCGTTCAACTTCGCGAGATCGTTCAGTTTCAGGAAGCGATCGCAAATCTATTTCTAAAATTTTCAATTCCAGATTTGAAGCGATCGCCTGAACGGGTTGCCCGTTTATTGTCTTAAAAGCCGTTCGCAAAACTTCATGACGCTTGACAAGTTCGTTGAGACTGCGATCGAGGGCTCTCGCGTCGAGTGTTCCCGTCAAACGCACGCCGGCGAGGATGTGATAGGTAAAGTTGCCTGGAGTTAGTTGCTCAAAAAACCACAACCGCTGTTGAGCAAACGACAGAGGAAAAGTGTTAGACTCTCGACTTTGAGGCAGGATTTTTGCTAGCGAAACGTTTTCTTTTTTATGGTTTAGTCGCTGCAACAGCAACTCGCGCTTTTCAGGAGAAAGAGCCGCGATGCGTTCGATTAAATCACTCATTTGCTGACTCCTTGCTGGGCGAGAATTTCCTGAATTTGTGCTTCTGACAGTTGTTCGAGGTCTGCTAACACCTGAGCGAGCATTTCATTGTCTGTTTGTTCGGCTTGCTTTTGCGCGATCGCTACTGCAAAATCGGCGACAGTGGCCGACTCAAATAAACGGTGCAAAGGCAACTCGACCTGAAATGCTTGGCGCACTCGGGAAATTACTTGAGTTGCTAATAAGGAATGCCCACCTAATTCAAAAAAGTTGTCGTAAATGCCGACTTTTTCAAGTTGGAGAACTTCAGCCCAGATAGCGGCTAAAACTTCCTCGATATTGGTGCGAGGCGCGACAAAGTTTCCTGTCAACTCCAGTCGCATTTCGTCAGGTGCGGGCAGCGCTCGTCGGTCTACTTTTCCGTTAGAAGTTAAAGGCAAACTTTTGAGTATCACAAAAGCAGAAGGCACCATGTACTCCGGCAATTTTGACGTTAAGAAATTGCGAATTTCCTTGTGGGTAGGTGCTTGTTTCTGCTCGGAAACCAAATAAGCCACGAGGCGCTTTTGTGCCATTTCGTCTTCCCGCGCCACAACTACAGCCTGCACGATATCTGGATGTTGCCCCAGCACCGCCTCAATTTCTCCCAATTCAATGCGGAAACCGCGAATTTTTACTTGGCCGTCAATTCGCCCGATAAATTCGATGTTTCCGTCTGCCAAATAGCGAGCCAAGTCGCCGGTTTTGTACAGTCGCGTCTTTGCTTGCGTGTCAAATGGATTGCGAATAAACTTTTCTGCGGTTAATTCAGGGCGGTTAAGATATCCGCGTCCCAAATTATCACCGCCGATGTACAGTTCACCAGGTACGCCTATCGGCACTGGTTGCAAGTAAGAATCCAGGATATAAATCTGAGTGTTGGCAATCGGAAGACCGAGTGGAACTTTGTCAAAATCGCACCCAATTTTATCAAATTCCACTTGATAAGTCAGGACGCCTACAGTTGTTTCTGTTGGCCCGTAATGATTGAATACTGAGCAACGGGGAGCAAGATTGCGAAGTGTTTTAATTAAGCTCCAGTTGGCAGATTCACCTCCTAAAATAAGCCGTTTTCCAGGCAAAATTGACTTTGGTTGAGAGGAATTTAAAAGGGCGGCTAGGTGAGAGGGAACTATTTTGAGGCAGTCGATGGGATTGCGGCAGAAATATTCACCCAGTGCCTCTGGATCGGTGGCGCGTTCTTGGGAGATAATATGCAGGCAACCGCCGAAACGAAGGGCGGGGAAAATCACTGTGTTTCCTAAGTCGGCGGCGAAGGTTGAAACAGTGGCGAAACTGGCACCTGATGGCAGGTTTAATTTTTCCTGAATAGCGTACAGGTAATTGAGCAGTTGCCGATGTTCGATCGCTACTCCCTTGGGCGTGCCAGTGGAACCGGAAGTATAGATGACGTAAGCTAAATTGTCAGAAGAGGCGCGAGGCGTGTAAGAGGCAGAAGTAGTGGGAATGTCTGTATCGATGCAAACAATATTTGCCTGAGTTTTCGGCAAGCTTTCAGCGAGTCGCTGTTGCGTTATCAGCACCTGCACTCTGGCATCTTCTAGCATGAGTGCCTTGCGATCTGCTGGGGTTGCCGGGTCTATTGGTAAATAGGCACCACCGGCTTTGAGTACGCCCAGCATTCCTACGATTGTTTCTAAAGAGCGATCGACGCAAATTCCAACAATTGTTTCGGGCAAAACTCCCAAGTTTTGCAGGTGATGGGCGAGTTGATTGGCGCGATCGTTGAGTTCTCGGTAGGTGATTTGTTCACTTTCAAAGACAACGGCAATGCTGTCTGGATTGCGTTCTGCTTGTTCTTCAAAAAGCTGGTGAACGCATTTATTTTTCGGATAATCTTTTTGAGTTTGGTTAAAGTCAAGGAGAAGTTGCAGGCGATCGCGATCGCTCAGTATGTCTACCTGACTGATAGCGACTTCTGGATTTTTGACTACGCTTTCTAAAAGCGCCTGAAAGTGTTCTGACAAACGCTTTATATCTGCCGCAGTAAATAAAGCGGAATCGTAGTGAAATTCAGCGCTTATGGAATTGCACAGGCGAAGGCAGGAGAGCTTGAGTTTGAATGGCTCTAGGCAGGCATCTTGCCGAACAAGGGAAAATGAAACGCCTGAATTACCATAGTTCTTAGGCTCTGCTTGGAACTCAAAGCAAACGGGCCAAAAGCTGCTGCTTTTTTCGTTTCCTAGGATTTGTTCCCAGCTAAAATATTCTTGCCAGTTGTACATCTCGTTGAGATTAACCTCAACTTGCTGCCTCGCTTGTGAGAAATTTAACTCGTCTTGCACTGGGCACTGTAGGGGTAAGTATTTGCCCAGCAGCCCCAGAGAGTGTTCTAATTCTTCATATTTTCTGCCGTCAATCGCTACGCCGATTATCGGGTTGGGTTCTCTAGTAAGCCGCCCAATGAGAATTTGCCAGCAAGTCAGCAGAAATGTAGAAATATCGCTCTGGTGTTTTTGCGCGATCGCTTCCAAGCTGTTTAACAAATCACCCCGAATTTCCACCCTTTCTACTAGCGGCTTAAATTCCGTTTCGGAATTCTTCTTTTCCCAAGGAAGCGTTAATAAATCCCAAGATTCAATGTTCAGCTTTCGCCAGTATTCTTGGCCGATTGCCGTTTCTTCTGATTCGAGTAACTCATTTTGCCACTCAGCAATATCGGCATATTGCATTGACTCATCAGAGAACTCTTCCCCGCACGCGCAGGCTGAGTAGGAAAGACTGAGTTCTCGGGTGAAATTTTTCAGGGTGGCACTATCTGCAATTAAGGCAGAGAAGTTCGCCAGCAATAGGTGCTTGTTTTGCGCCAGAGTGGCTAAAGAGATGTGCCAAAGTGGGCCGCGCTCAAAATCAAAAGGAAGCAGGTTTAGTTGCTGAAAAAGCGCTGCGATTTTAGCTTCTTGTTCTTCTGGAGACAAACCGCTCAGATTGTATTCCGAGATAGGAACTTCACCACTGCTGGCGATCGCTTGCAGGGGTAGTGTCATCCCAGAAAAGCAGTGAAAGCTAGTCCGCAGGATTTCGTGCCGATTCACGACATTTTGCAGCGCACTTTTAAGCATCTCTTTGTCGAGATTTCCGGTAATTAAAATTGCACCTCGAACGCGATAAGTCTGTTGGCTTTTATTTTGCTGTAACCCCCACAAATGCCGTTGCTGTGGAGAGATTATAAACCCTTCGATTGTTTCGTTTTGCATTTCTAAAGTTCCTTTAATAAGCCTAAATATCTGGACAGGTAAACGCTTCTGCCATACCGACAACAACCCGACGCGAACCCGAAAATGGCGTGCGTCCGTGCGCGGCTAGCATATTATCTAACAGCAAGACATCTCCTTCTTCCCAAGGGAAAACAATCGTTTCTTGCTGGTAGCAGCGACGAATTTCGTCTAATATAAAATCTTCAATGGGCGAGCCATCGCCGTAATAAGCATTGCGGGGTAAATCTTCCTGTTTAAAAGAAGTTAAAAGCTCTTTGCGAACGGCGGGTTCGAGATTGGAAATGTGGAAGAGGTGAGCTTGATTAAACCACACCATTTCCTGAGTTTTTGGGTGCTGGGCGACGGCTTGACATATTTGCCGAGTTCTCAAGCGATCGCCACTTTTCCATTCTAACTCAATTCCCGCTTTTTTGCAATACTCTTCTACCTCTATTTTGCTATCAGTATTGAAGACATTTTGCCAGGGCAAATCTACGCCACCGCCGTAATTTCGCACATACATAACCTTTTTTTCAGCAAACTTTTCTCTAATCTTTGAATCCAGGCTTTCAAACACTTTGCGGCTGTTAGCAATCGGAGTTTCTCCTCCCTCTTCTGCTTTCTTGACGCAGAAAAAAGCGATTTTCAGCGGCCAATTGCGAGAATAAGCCATTTCATTGTGCAGGGGGATGAATTGCTCGGCAGGATACTCGGTGGAAGTGTAGATATTTCCGCTCACCAAGCTACGCGGAGTCGAGCGAAAAGAATATTCCAACAAGTCGCCAGCAATAGTTTGAATAAACTGCTCGAAACCATTCACCCCGCCGACTTCAAAGCCTCGAAAAAGTATTCCTCCGTGCTTCCATAACTGCGTTTCAATTGATGAGCGATTGTTTTGTGCCCAACCTGCGAGATTTAATTTTTCTACTGTTGGCTGAAGAACTAGAGGTAGAAGGTTGTCGGGCTGGAGGTAGGCGGTTTTGACTAATTCCTCTGAGGACAGGGTGACGGCTTTGCGCCTAACTGATCCTAACTTTTGGGAATTGAGATTCTTTGTTTCTGTATTTGTCATAACTTTTGCTTTGGTGAAATTCTTGCGATTTTTCCCGAAAAAACCTGAGAGATTGAGCCATCATTTTAAACTTTTCATAACTTTGCGTTTAGCCATTTTTAATTTTTGAATTCCCGAAAGATGAATTTGTTTTTCCTGCTCGATTTGGTGCTGCCTTTCTGCTTCGGCAAGAATTTCTGCCAAGTCGTCGATTTTGATATCTGGCTGGATGACTACCTGGTTGAGGAGGATTTGAAAACCTCTCACCATTCGGGCAACAGTCGCAGCCTCAAATAAGTCCGTTTTGTACTCAAATAAGCCTTGGATTCCTTCTGAAATCTCCCAGAGAGTGAGGCTTAAGTCGTGTCTCGACATACCGACATCGGATTCCAGAATGCTCAAGGTCAAACCAGCTAACTCCAGGGGTGGCATGGGTGCATTCTGGAGAACAAACCACACTTGAAACAGCGGGTTATAGCTGAGATTTCGCTCCGGCTGCAATTCCTCCACGAGCTTTTCAAAAGGGACATCGGGGTGAGCGTAAGCTGCTAAAGATACCTCGCGTGTTCGACCGAGTAGTTCGCGGAAAGTTGGATTACCTGCCGTGTCAATTCGCAGCACTAAAGTATTGACAAAAAATCCAATCAGTTCCTCTAATTCAATGCGGTTGCGATTGGCAATTGGAGAGCCAATAGCGAGGTGATCCTGCTTTATTTGGCAGGATAGCAAGGATTGAAATGCTGCCAACAACGTCATAAATAGGGTGACATCTTGTTGCTGGGCGAGCGTTTTCAGCCTTTCAGTTAAAGAAGCAGAAATCACAAAAGATTGCTGCGATCCTCGGAAAGTTTGCACGGGAGAGCGCTGCTTATCTGTTGACAGCACAGCTAAACCGCCTCCCAATTGCTGTTTCCAATAAGCGAGCTGTTTTTCTAATTTCTCTCCCTGGAAATGCTGCCGCTGCCAACTGGCGAAGTCGGCATACTGCACGGAAAGTTCAGGCAGCGGGGAGGGTTTGTCCGTCGAAAAAGCTTCATAAAGTGCGGCCACTTCTCGCACCAATACCCCCATAGACCAACCATCAGAAATAATGTGGTGTATCGTCAGCAGCAACACATATTCTGCCGAACCAAGTTGCAGCAGAGTGCTCCGCAGTAAGGGATCTCGCGTTAAGTTAAAGGGGCGTTGGGCTTCTTCCAGAGTACGCTGCTCAATTTCAGCTTGCTGCTCAGTTTCTGGTAAATGTTGCAAGTTTACCACCGACAAAGCGAAATCCAAGGAAGGAGAAATCAGTTGAACAGGTTCCCCGTCTACTTCTGCAAAAGCAGTCCGTAAAACTTCGTGACGCCGGACAATTTCATTGAGTGTTTGTTGCAGTGCCGACAAATTCAATTGCCCTTGCAAACGCACAGCAGCAGGAAGGTTGTAGGCAGGGTTTTCGGGAGACAATCGATCGAGAAACCACAGCCGTTGCTGGGCAAAAGAAAGGGGAGCAGAATTTTGCTGCGATCGCCTGGGAATGCGCTTAGATTGCTCAGCCTGTACTGCCTCTTTGCCCAATGCTTTGAGGAGGAGCGCTCGCTTCTGGGGCGAGAGGTTTTTGAGTCGTTCTGAACGATTAGTAGACATGATGATTCACCTCCTCGCAGTGGTCGCTGTTTGTGATAGTTAAGGAAAGCTTTGCTGCTATTTTTAGCTGGTCGTTTAAAACAATGTTGATATCTGCTTCAGTGGTGAGGGGGTTGGCAAGGACGACTCGAAAAGCAACAATGGGAATGGTTTTGCCATAACAGGTGTTTTGCAGGGTTGTTCGCGATACGAAGGTGTGACCGGCTCGCCGCTGGGCCTCCTGAAGGCGCTCGTTAAATTGATTGATGAAGTGGTTGTCTGCTTCGGCTAGTTGTTTTTTGGCTGCTTTTTCCCTGAATGTTTCTGGAATGTAGCGGTATAAAAGAATATTAATTTCTGGTTCTAGCAGCAATTCAAAGGCTGGATTTTCCCGAATTAAATTGGCCAAGTGCTGCGTTTTATCGATGCCTCCATCTATCAAAAACTCATAGCCTTGATGGCCGATGATATTCAACGCGGCTTGCAAGTACAAACTCGCACCTGGTCGAGAGCCTTCGAGAGAGCGCTTGCCTAGATCGATGGAGTCTTTTCGCACCGTGTAGGGTGCGTGTTTTTCAATAACTTTGGCGGTTTGGGGATTGCGGAATAAAACCAGACCGATTCCCATTGGCAAATACATTTGTTTGTGTCCATCTATGGTGACGGAATCTGCTAGTTCAATGCCTGCGAATTTGTGCCGGTGACGTTCGGAAAAAAGCACGGGGCCGCCCCAAGCGGCATCGACGTGAAAGTGAGCGTTTGCTTCTTGGGCGATCGCGGCTATTTCTGGCAGCGGATCGATACTTCCCGAATCGGTGCTGCCTCCAATACCGATAATTGCCAGAATGTGCAGATTGCGATCGCGACATTCGGCCACAGTTTGGCGCAGCGCTGCCAAATCCATGCGGTGATTGGAATCGGTGGGGATTTTTAGGAGATTGCGATCGCCAATGCCTAATAAACCGGCAGCCTTTTCAAAAGAATAGTGCATCAAATTGGAGCCGATTATCACCATTCCCTTGTAGCCGTAAAACTCTAAAGCTGCGTACAAGCCTTCTTTTTCAATGCCACTAAAGTTATTTTTTGGCCCTAAAGAAGCGTTGCGAGCGCACCACAAAGCTGTGATATTAGCTAGGGTGCCGCCCGTTGTCATGATACCGAGCGTGCTGTCACTTTTTTGAATGTGCTGGTTATAAAAATCCTCAGAAAAATCGTAAATTAATCGGTGGATCATTGCCAAAGTCTGGCGCTCGCAGGGGCTTAAAACTTTGGCAGTTTCCATCTTGACTAAATTTTGATTCATCGCGGTTAACAGCTTCGCGATCGGGCGCACAAAATAGGGAAGTGCGCTCGTCATGTGACCGATATATCGGGGGGAAGATGTGTGAATGGAATGGGCAACGAGGGTTTGGGTCAAATCATCGATATAATTCCCAACATCTGTAGGAAGGGCGGGAATTTTGTTTTCCCTAAACTCCTGAATAATTAACTCTAAGTCAATATCTGTACTAGCGGTTTTTGCGTACAAAAAGTCTTGAACTAGGGCAGAAATTCGCTCCTCCATTGCTTCTTCTGCCAAAAAGGACTTTTCTGAAGCACTGAATAGCTCCATTAACTTTTCTTCAAGTGGGGTAACAGAAGCTTTTAATGACTGCATTACATCTTGAGAATCTTTGGCTTTTACTGTTAGTTTATTCATCCCGCATCAATCCTGTTAAATGGGCTTTTTTGTCTCCTATTCCCACCGAAGCCTTAAGGAGAAAAGGGCTGTTTGTGCTTTTTTGCCAACCCGATATTTACTCAGTCAGCATCACAGTTTGTGCTGACTGTCCCTCACTATTTTCTAAGAGATCGAGCAATTCATCTATCTGGTTAGAATCGGCGTTTGCCAGAATTTCTTCCTCGATTAGTTCAGCTAAATTCTCAATGGTGGGAGCGGCAAAAAAATCGCACATCGCTAACTCTACCCCAAAGCACGATCGCACTCGCGATATTAACTGTGTTGCCATCAGAGAGTGACCGCCGAGGTCAAAAAAGTTTTGGTTAGTTCCTACTTTTTCTAGCCCTAAAAGAGCCGCCCAAATCTCAGCAATTTCTTTCTCTGTGGGCGTTTGTGGCTCAGTGAATGCTGTTTCATCAGAAACGTAATCGCACCTTTGAGATAAGGCGAGGCGGTCAATTTTTCCGTTGGGCGTTAGTGGCAGCGCATCTAATAGCACAAAAGCTGAAGGCACCATGTAATCGGGCAGTTTGTGCTTCAAGAATGAACGCAGTTCGGAAATAAGTTCTGGGTGCTGATTTATGAACCCTGAGTTAGAAACTAGGTAAGCGACTAGGCCTTGACTGCCCGGTGCTTTTTCCTGAAGCAAAACAGCAGCGGTGGACACAGAAGAATGTTGAGAAAGTGCTGCCTCTATTTCTCCTAGTTCGATGCGGAAACCGCGAATTTTTACTTGGCAATCGCCACGACCCAGAAATTCTATATTACCATCCGGCAGGTAACAACCGAGATCGCCTGTTTTGAACAAAACTTTTTGATGAGAATTACCGAGAAAATCTAATTTTTCTTGCCCAAACGGGTTAGAAATGAATTTTTCCGAGGTTAAGTCGGGGCGGTTTAAGTAGCCCTGTGCCAATCCATCGCCGCCGACGTAAATCTCGCCGGGAATTCCTATCGAAACGGGTTGCAAAGTGCGATCGAGCAGATAAATTTGCGTGTTGGCGATCGGGCGACCGATTGGAACTTTCTCGACACAGTGAGTGGCATCGTACCACGTCACGTCCGCAGCTACTTCAGAAGAGCCATAAAGATTGATTAATACCCGCTGGGGCATCTGCTCTCGAAATTGCTGGCAAAGTTCCATCGGCAGAGTTTCTCCGCTGCAAATCCAATATTTTAATTGAGGCAAACGCCTGTCTAAATCAGGGAAGGAATCTAAGACAGCGCGCAACAAAGAAGGAACCAGCACCAGTCTGGTTACATTTTGCTTTGATAAGGTTTCAAGGAATTGGTTAATATCTTTGACGGCTCGATCGGGAATTATCACAGTGGGCAACCCATGCAGCAAAGGAGCAAAGATTTCCCAAACCGAATCGACAAAATTTAAGGACGTTTTTTGACAGCAAATATCCTCTTCGATAAAAGGGTAGGGGTTCCAAAAACAGCGATTGACTGTGCCTCGGTGGGTGCCGAGTACGCCTTTGGGAGTGCCTGTCGAGCCGGAAGTGTAGAGGACGTAAGCGAGGCGATCGGCTTCCACTTTAACAGCGGGGTTGCGATCGCTCTGGCGGGAAATTTCCTGCCATTCGGCGTCGATACAGACGACTTTTGCGCTGTGTTCGGGGAGGGTTTCTAGGAGGTTTTTTTGAGTCAAAAGCACCGGAACTTTTGCGTCGGCCAGCATGAAGGATCGGCGTTCTTGGGGATAAGCAGGATCGACAGGAACGTAAGCGGCACCGACTTTTAAAATGCCCAAAATGGCTACCAGCATTTCCAGCGATCGCTCTAAGCAAATTCCCACCAAAACTTCGGGTTTTACACCTAGAGATTGCAGGTAATGCGCGATTTGGTTGGCTTTGGCATTCAATTCGCGGTAAGTCAATTGTTCATTTTCGCAAATTGCAGCCACTGCATCTGGGGTTCGCTCTGTTTGCGCTGCAAATAATTCGTGAATTGAGGAATTTTTGGGGTAATCCGCTTGGGTGTCGTTCCACTGGACAAGTAATTGCTGGCGTTCGGCGGCGCTCAATAAAGGCAATTCTGACAGTTTCCGCTCAGGATTTGCAGTCATTCCCTCTAGTAAAGTTTGCAGGTGTCCGAGCATCCGCGCGATCGCACTGTCCTCAAAGCGGTTGCTATTGTAACCAATTTTGAGCGCCAACTCCTCACCCGGCACCACCGTCAGCGTTAGAGCATAGTTCGTCTTTTCAAAAGAAAGAACGCTTTCTATTTCCAGGTTTTGAACCCGCTTCTGCAAAGAAGCCTCTAAGGGATAGTTCTCAAAAACTACCAGCGTGTCAAACAAAGGCAGCCTGCGCGGCACTTCGCTCCACCGCTGCACCTCTACCAAGGGGCTGTATTCGTACTGCCGCGCCTCTATTTGTCTGTCCTGCAACTGCTTGAGCCAAGACAGCAGCGAGTCTTTTGGGCGAATCTTGACGCGCGCGGGCAGGGTGTTGACGAACAGCCCCACCATCGATTCTACTCCCGCCAAGTCTGGTGGACGACCGGAGACAACCGTTCCAAAAATGATGTCTTCCTCGCCGCTGTAGCGGCTCAGAAGCAGCCCCCAGGCTCCTTGCACTAGAGTGTTCAGCGTCAATTGCTGCTGCCGAGCTAACGATCGCAGCGCTGCTGTTGTCGCTACAGGCAGCAGGATTTGCTGTTCCCGATCGCTTTCTTCTCCCGCTGCGGACCCAAAATCCCGCTCAATTGGCAGCGGCGTGGGTGCGGTAAAGCCTTCGAGGCGCTGCCGCCAAAACGACTCAGCCTCAGACAAATTCTGCTGCTGTATCCAAACAATGTAGTCGCGATAGGGGCGCGGGCGCGGCAAGGATAATTGCTCGCCGTTAAGGAAGGCTTGGTAAAAATCAAAGACTTCTGTGAGGATCGTGGGGTTAGACCAGCCATCTAGCAGCAGGTGGTGGTGGCTCCAGATGAAATAATAAGTATCTTTTGCCAGTTTGATGAGAGTCATCCGCATCAACGGCGGTTGCCGCATATCGAAACCCCGATCGCGATCGCTTTTGAGAAAGGTTTCTAGCTGCTGTTGCTGTGCTGCGGGCGCGAGATCTTGCCAGTCGCACTCCTCCCAAGGCAGTTGGACTTGCCGGGACACGACTTGAACGGGTTCTTTGAGGCCTTCCCAGACGAAGGAAGTACGCAAGATGGGATGTCGATCCGTCACCTGCTGCCACGCCTGCTTGAATGCCTGCGGGTTCGCCAGTTTGCGAAGCGTGCAAGTTAATTGCTCGAAATAAACTCCGGAGTTGGGAGAGTAGAGCGTGTGAAAGAGCATCCCCTGCTGCATGGGCGAGAGGGGGTAAAAATCTTCAACGTTGCTTTTGCCCATTTCAAACTTTTCCAATTGCTGAAAGAATGTCTTCTAGGTCGTTTTGCGTCCACTGGCTCCACTTGAATTCTGCAAAGTCAGAGGGAGTGCAGCCGACTGCTTCGGGTTCCTGGGAAGCCTGGGCGATCGCTCGCAGGGCTTCGGCAAATTTTTGCGCTAAATTCTCCACCGTAGAACGGCGGTGGATTTCCTCGCTGTAAGTCCAATCCATTCGCAACTGCCCGCCCGCAACAAATCCGTTAATTTCTATCAAATAGCTGCGGTTTCCTTCGGGGCTAAAAGGCTGCCCGACGGATTCCCCAGACAGGGCAAATAAAGATGATTCAGGGAGAACTTGGTCGAACTGTCCGAAGTAATTGAAACTCACCTCGGCTGCAGGGAGCGAGCGCAATTTCTGGGAAATTTCGCCGCCAGCGAGATATCGCAGCAACCCGTAACCCATACCGCGATTCGGGATGGCGCGCAACTGTTCTTTGACAGCCTTTAAGCCATCTGCGGGAGTGGAAGCCTCGCCGATCGACAGCAGTACCGGAAACACGGAGGTAAACCAACCCACAGTCCGCGAAACGTCTGCATCTGGGAAGATATCTTCCCGCCCGTGCCCGTCTAAATCAACCAGCAGCGATGGCTCTCGGGTCCACTGGGCAAACGCCCACGCCAGTGCTGCCAGCAGTACGTCGTTAATTTGGGTTCGGTAGACTTTGGGAACTTCGTGCAGCAAGACGTTAGTGTCTTCAGCAGCGATCGCCACCGACACGATGCGCGACTGCGCTACCGCATTGCTTCCCCCAGCGAAATCTACTGGCAGGGGAGAGATCGGCTTTTGCAGGTGTGCCAGCCAGTAATCGAATTCTTGGTGCAACGCTTCTGACTGAGCGTATTCAACCAGCCGCTGTGCCCACTGTTTGAAAGATGTCGTCTTCGGAGGCAGCGAGATTGCAAGACCCCTGCTCAACTGCTCGCAGGCATTATGCAAGTCTTCCAGCAAAATTCGCCACGATACGCCATCGACAGCTAAGTGGTGGATAACTATTAGCAGGCGCGAAGGTTGCTGCGCCCCCAGATCGAACAGAACAGCGCGCGCTAGCGGCCCTTCTGACAGGTTTAAGCTTGCCTGTACTTCATTGGTCTTAGACTCACTAGCACACTTTGGCTCACTTGTCAATAAATTAGATAAATCTAATTTTTCAAACGGCACGGATCCCCCCGGTTCGGCATTGAACTGCTGCCAGCCAGATGCCCCGGGCGCAAAGCGCAGGCGCAGGGCGTCGTGGTGCGTCAGAAGTTGCGCGAACGCTCGCTCCAGCAGCACTGCTTCGAGGGGTTGCCGCACTTCTAACATCACGGCTTGATTCCAGTGATGGCCAAAGGCAAAATTTTCTTCAAAGAACCACTGCTGCACGGGAGTCAGCGGCACCGCGCCCGTCACCGGTTTTTGCTCGGCTCGCACAGCCTCGACAGTGCCAGCAGCGGCTGCCAGAAACGCGATCGTCTGGTGCTGGAATAGCAGTTTGGGAGTCAGTTGAATCCCCGCTCGATTGGCTTTGGCGACAATCTGAATGCTGAGAATCGAATCTCCGCCCAACTCGAAAAAGTTGTCGTGTATGCCCACTCGCTCGATTCCGAGAACCTCCATCCAAATACTGGCTAGCTGCTGCTCGATGCTGCTGCAAGGAGCCGCGAAAGTCTCTTCCAATTCGGATCGCGTCAAGTCTGGCGCTGGGAGCGCAGCCCGATCGAGCTTGCCGTTAGGCGTTAAAGGCAGTTTCTCCAGCAAAACGAAGGCAGACGGCACCATATACTCTGGCAAGCGTTCTTGCAGGAACTGGCGCAGCTCGCTAGAAGACAGTGAAGAATTTTGCTCTCGGGCATCGGGGACGACGTAAGCAACCAGACGCTTGCGAGCGTTCGTCTCGGACCACACCAAAACCGCACTTTCCCGCACGGCCGGATGCTGGGAGAGTGCCGCCTCAATCTCTGCCAGCTCAATGCGGAACCCGCGAATTTTCACCTGATTGTCGGCGCGACCAATTAGCTCGATATTGCCGTCTGCCAAGTAGCGAGCTAAATCCCCAGTTTTGTAAAGGCGATTTGAAGGCAGGAAAGAAGAAATTTCTTCGCAGAAGGGGTTGGCAATGAATTTCTCAGCGGTTAATTCGGGGCGGTTGAGATAGCCCCGCGCCAAGCCTGCACCGCCGACGTGCAGTTCTCCGGGAACGCCGATCGGCACGGGCCCCAAGGCAGCGTCTAAGATGTAAAGCTGGGTGTTGGGAAAGGGCCGTCCGATGGGCACTAACTGCTCGCCCGCTAAATTTCCCGTCGCGCTTTCAAAATAGCAACTGTCGATGGTGGCTTCAGTGATGCCAAACGAGTTAATCAAGCGAGTTTCAGGGCCGCAAAATTGCCGGAATTTTTCATATTCCGAGGCATACCAACTGTCTGAGCCGCAGACGACGATTTTCATAAAGTCGAGCCGCTGTCCGCTCTCTTCTAGGTACTGGATCAGGTTCCTCAAGACGGCGGGAACGAATTCGGCAAAGTCGATCTTTTGCTGCCGCATCAGTTCGTAGAGTTCCTGCGGCGCGAGCAGCAAATCGCGATCGCACAGCACCAGTTTGCCGCCAGAACACAGCGATCGCATCAAGTCGCCACTAAAAACGTCGAAGGAGAAGCTGGCCATCTGGAGGTGAGATGTTACCCCAGAGCGAAGCTCATAAGCGGTTTCCCAGCCTAAATAGGCATTTACCAGACTGCTGCGATTGACTGCCACCCCTTTAGAGCGTCCAGTAGAACCCGAGGTGTAGGTAACGTAAGCGAGGTTTTCAGGCGTGGCTGTGTTAGAGGGGTTTTCTTCGCTCTCCAGGGCAACTTGCTCCCAGTCTGCGTCCAAACAAACGACTTTGCAGGAGTGCGGGGGGAGCTTGTTTAACAGGTGTTGTTGCGTCAGCAGCAGTGGTGCCCCGGCGTCTTCGAGCATATAAGCCAAGCGCTTCGGCGGGTAAGCGGGGTCTAGGGGCAGGTAGGCTGCGCCTGCTTTGAGGACGCCCAGAAAAGCCGCGATCGCCTCTAGGGAGCGATCGGCGCAAACGCCCACCAGCACCTCTGGAGTTGCCCCCAGTTTTTGCAAGTAATGCGCGATTTGGTTTGCCTTGGCGTTGAGCTGTCGGTAGGTTAGCTGCTGGTTGTCAAAGACTGCCGCCGGGGCGTCGGGGGTTTGCTCCACCTGTTTTTCAAACAGATCCTGCGGGCACTGGTTGGGCAAATAACCCGTTTTGGTGTTATTCCACTCCAGCAATTGCTGCTTTTCGGCAGCAGTCAGCAGGGGCAAGCTGGAGAGGTGCTGCTCTGGATTAGCGGCGATACCTTCCAACAAGGTTTGCAGGTGTCCGAGCATCCGGGTAATGGTGGCGCGATCGAACAAATCCGTGCTGTATTGCACTGAGGCTTGCAGCCTTTCCCCCACTTCTTCTAAATCCAAGCTCAAATCACACTGCGTCGTATTCGTTTCGACCTCGAGCATACTTAAAGTCAATCCGGACAGCTCCAAGGGCGGCATGGGGTTGTTCCGCAACTGGAACATAACCTGAAATACCGGGTTATAACTCAGACTGCGCTCGGGTTGCAGTTCCTCAACCAGTTTCTCAAATGGCAAGTCTTGGTGCGCGTAGGCTCCCAAAGTCACCTCGCGCAAGCGTTGAAGCAATTCTCGAAAAGTAGGATCGCCGGAAACGTCAGTCCGCAACACCAACGTATTGACGAATACGCCAATGAGCCCTTCAATTTCCGCGCGGTTGCGGTTGGCGATCGGGGAGCCGACTAGCAAGTCTGTCCGCCCTGTATAGCGGTAAAGCAGCGCTTTAAATGCCGCCAGCAGCGTCATAAACAGGGTAACGTCCTCCCGCTGGCTGAGGTTTTTGAGGGCGGCTGTCAGCTCCTGAGACAGCAATAGCGACTGGGTTGCGCCTTCGGAGGTCTGAATAGGAGGTCGGGGTCGATCGGCTGGCAGTTCCAGCAAGGGAGGCGCTCCCTCCAACTGTTGCTTCCAGTACGCAAGCTGAGTTTGCAGCACTTCGCCGCAGAGCCAGTTGCGCTGCCAGATCGCAAAGTCGGCATACTGTACGGGAAGCTCTGGAAGCTGCGGTTGGTTTCCGGCGGATAAGGCTTCGTAAATTGCCGCCAGTTCCCGCGCCAGCACTCCTATGGACCAGCCATCTGAAACGATGTGGTGCATCGTCAGCAGCAGGACGTATTCTTCTTCGCTAAGCTGTAGCAAAGATGTTCGCAGCAAGGGGCCTCGCTCCAAGTCAAAGGGCTGTTGCGCTTCCTTTGCAGATAGCTGGTTTACGGCTGCCTCTCGATCGCTCTGGGGCAGTTCTCGCAGGTCTATTACTGGCAGTTGCAGGCGAGTTCCAGGAGGAGCAATGACTTGAATTGGTTGTCCCTGAACCTCAGTAAAAGTCGATCGCAAAGCTTCGTGCCGGTTGACGATTTCGTTGAAAGTTTGCTCCAACACGGCGACATTTAATTTGCCTTTGAGCCGGATAGCGCCTGGGAGATTGTAGAAAGATTTTCCCGCCTCGAACTGGTCGAAAAACCACAGCCGTTGCTGGGCGAAAGACAAGGGGATCGAGTCGCCTTCTTTCCTTCTAGGAATTCTGCGATCGCTTGAGGATTCTACCCCCTTTTCTCGTAGCATCACTTCCAGCAATGCGCGTTTTTTTGCAGATAGTTTCAAATAGCTCATTTGACCCTGATTAATTTTGACTAGACTGCTGGACTTAATAAGTAGAGGGAGAGGCGATCGCCAATTCCCGATCGGGGAGAGAAGTTTTCTCGGCTAGCATTCGCTCTACTTCTTCATCGGAAAGTTCCGCAAGACTCAGCAGCAATTGAGCGGTATTTTCAACGTTCTCTCGCTGCGCGGGATTTTCCACCAGGGCAGCGGCTTGCTCGGATGCGGTAGGCGACTCGAAGAAGGAGCGCAGGGGGATATCTACCCCGAAGGTGTCGCGCACGGCTGAGATGATTTGCGTTGCTAGTAGGGAGTGCCCTCCTAAATCGATAAAAAAGTTGTCGTGAATGCCGATTTTTTCCACTCCGAGTATTTCAGCCCAGATGCCTGCGAGAACTTTTTCAACCGGGGTGTTAGGCGCGACAAAGGTTTTCGGAAGGAAGGCGGCATCCGGTGCGGGAAGAGCTTTGCGGTCTACTTTTCCATTGGCAGATAGCGGCAGCGCCTCCAGCATGACAAATGCAGACGGCAGCATATATTCGGGCAGCTTTTGGCTCAGAAATTGGCGCAATTCGCAAGTTTCTGGCGCTGCATTTTGTTGGGGAACCACATAGGCTATTAACCGTTTCTGACTGCGATCTTCCCCGAATGCCGTTACTACACACGATCGCACTGCCGGGTGCTGGTTCAAAGCCGCTTCAATTTCTCCCGCCTCGATGCGGTATCCCCGAATTTTGATGCGGAAGTCTTCTCGCCCTAAAAATTCGATGTTGCCGTCAGGGAGGAAGCGCCCTAAATCTCCGGTTCGGTACAAGCGTTCGCCGGTGACGGGGTGAGTGAGGAAGCTGGCGCGAGTTTTTTCTTCATTCCGCCAGTATCCTTTTGTCAGTCCCACTCCGGCACAGCACATCTCGCCGGCAACCCAGACGGGACAGTCTTCTAGCCTTTGATTCAAAATGTAATAGCGTGTATTGGCGATCGGCGATCCGTAGGGAATGCTGTTCCAAGAAGAATCAACAGTTTCTACCGGATACCAAATATTCCAAAGGGTAGTTTCGGTTGGCCCGCCGACGCTGACAACGCGACATTCTTTGACGATCGCCCTTAACCTCTGGGGCAGCGTTATCGGTATCCAGTCTCCGCCGAGAAACGCCCAGCGCAAGCACTCCGGCAACACTTCAGAACGTCCGCCAGCGTAATCGAGCAGCATTTCCATCATCGGCGGAACCGAGTTCCAAATGGTGACGCGCTCTTTTACCATCAATTGAGCCCAGTGAGCGGGGTCTAGCCGTTGTGCGGCATCGGGAATGACGATCGCTCCTCCGGCTGCTAGGATGCCGAAGATATCGTAAACCGACATATCGTGGTGCAGTGCGGTGACTGCGATCGCGCGATCGCACTCGGTCACATTAAACACTTGGTTGGTCTGCGCGATCGCATTGACTGCACCTCGGTGCGCGATCGCCACGCCTTTCGGCAAGCCAGTTGAGCCGGAAGTATAAATCACATACGCTAAATCTTCCGGTTCCTGCACTGACTCCAAAGCTTCGCTGCTTTCGGCTGCCAATTCGTCGGTATCGAGACAAATTCGCCGCACATTTTCCGGCCATTCCAATCGCTGATTTAACTGAGATTGCGTCAAAACAATCTCAACTTCACCATTTTCCAGCAAATACCACAGCCGCTCTTTTGGTAGCGCCGCATCTACGGGCAAATAAGCTGCCCCGGATGCGAGAATGCCCAGCACAGCGACGATTTGCTCCCATCCTTTTTCCATGACGACGGCAACCAACTGGTTAGGGCGAGCTCCCAGCTTCCGCAATCGGTGAGCGACTTGATTCGATCGCAGATATAGTTCCTCGTAGGTGAGGGTGCGATCGCGCGCGATCGCGGCTGCTTGCTGCGATCGCTTGGCTACTTGCTGAGCAAACAACTCGTGCAGCAGTGCGTCGGGAATGGGTGCTTCGATGCCGTTAGCGACGGGTTGCTGCTGCAACTGCGCCTCTTCTTGCCAAGCTGACTCCGAGCTTGCGAGGCGCTGCAACAGGTGGCAGTAGGCGTCAAACATATCGTCGATTAGCCCTTGGGGGAAGAGTTCTTCCACCGCATCCCAGTTCAAGAATAGAGTGCCGCCAGCTTCGCTGTACTGATTGTCTATCCAAACTTGGGGAGTTTGACCGACGACGTAAACAACCTCTCCGATTTCTGCGATCGCGCCCAGTATGGAAGAATCGCTTTGTCCGGCGTTATTCTGCGGATTAGTCGTGAATACCACGGGCATCGGTGCCGCCGATGTCATCCGGTGCAGTTGCGTCAATTCTCGCAAAACGCGCACGCCGCTGACGTACTGGTACTCTAAATCGTGCCAAAGCTGCTGAGTCAGGCGTTTCGCCCGAACTTCAAAACTTTCTCGGCGCGAGTTGTCTACCTCCAGCAAAGTAAACGAGGCAAACTCGCCGATAATGTCGTTGACTTGCGGGTGCAGTACAAGGCGATTGAAGCGCGGCACGTTGAGGGTAAACCGAGGGCTTTTGCTCCACAGGCCCAGAACTTCGGCATAAGCAGCCAGCAAAACGCCTGTGGGAGAAAGCGCCGATCGCGCGGCTCTGGCTTTAAGTTTTTTCCAGGTTTCCGGCTCTAACTGAGCGCTCCAGCGCTTGAAGCGAGGCTGTGTCAGGGAACTCGGATGCTTGGCTAAGGGGAGTTCGGGCGCTGGTGGCAGAGTGGCGAGGCGATTTTTCCAATACTCTAAAGATTGCTGGAAAAATGAGGAATCTTGGAGCGCGATCGCCGCTAAAACGTAGTCGCGGAATGACAGTTGCAAAGGCGCGATCGCTGCGTTGGGATTGCGGTAAAACGTCACCAAATCTCGGAAGAGAATTTGATAGCTCCAACCGTCAATGCACAAGGCGTCAATGCTGACGTGCAAGCGGATGCGGCGATCGCTAAGAAGCGAGGCGCGAATCTCGAAAAGTGGCCAGCGATCGAGCGGCAACACTTGGTGAGACAGGGATTCGCGAATTGCTTCGAGTTGGGAATTCACCGCCTCTGGGCTTTGTCCGCGCAAATCTAATACTGGAATTGCATAAGCTGGCACTGTTTCTAAAATTTGCTGTTGCCCGTCTGGATGGACGATCGCGCGCAGCATATCGTGGCGTTCCACCACTCGCTGCCACGCGAGGCTAAACCGCTCTAAATCTATATCGTCGCCTTCAATTTCTACATAGCCGTGAATGGCGACATTCCCCATTTCAAAAAAGGTATTTCTCCCGATCCAGTACGCCTGCTGCATTTCATTGAGCGGAAAAGGTTCGCAGCGATTTTGAGGATCGGGGACGATTGCAGGCAGTTGCACAAGGGCGCGGGGTTCGATCGCCTGCTGCGCTTTAGCGATGGCGATCGCTTCTGCCAAACTTTCCACCGTCGGAGACTGAAACAAACTGCGTAGCGGCAACTCTACCTGAAACGCTTCTCGAACTTTAGCAATGAGTTGCGTTGCCAGCAGGGAATGTCCTCCCAACTCGAAGAAATTGTCGTCAATTCCTATTTGTTTGACGCCGAGAACCTTACTCCAAATTTCAGCGAGTAACTGTTCTTCCGGAGTGCGCGGTGCAAAAGCTGCGTTTAATGGGAAGTTTTCTGTATCGGGCGCTCTAAGTGCTTTGCGGTCTACTTTTCCATTCGGCGTCAGCGGCAGCGCCTCTAGCAGCACAAAAGCCGAAGGCAGCATATATTCCGGCAGCTTCTCCTTCAGGAAAGAGCGCAATTCACTTGTGGCGATCGCGCCCTCTTGGCTGAACGCTGCATAAGCCACTAAACATTTATTTCCTAGTTCATCTTCTCGAACCACAACCACAGCTTCTCGAACGTTCGGATGCTGGCTTAATGCCGCCTCAATCTCGCCGATTTCGATGCGGAAGCCCCGCACCTTTATTTGATTGTCCCAGCGACCCAGAAATTCAATATTGCCGTCTGGTAAATAGCAAGCGCGATCGCCCGTTTTGTAAAGCCGCGCATCTGGCTCGCCGCTAAATGGATTAGAAATAAAGGCTCGTGCAGTTAATTCAGGTCGGTTAAAATACCCCCGCGCTAACCCGTCGCCAGCAATATACAATTCTCCAGGTACGCCAATCGGCACTGGCTGCAATTGCGAATCCAGAATATAAACTTGCGTGTTACTAATAGGGCGCCCGATGGCAACCGACTTGACAATTTGACTGGCATCGGTTATCGAATAGCAGCAGGTGAATGTTGTATTTTCCGTGGGGCCATAGCCATTAATAAGCCTGCACCCTTTGGCTTCTCTCAACAGTTTCAAGACGTGGGAAACTGATAAAATATCGCCCCCTGCTAGCAGTTGTTGCACCTGCTTTAAATCCTCTAGCTGTTCGTCTACCATCTGGTGAAATAATCCAGCAGTCAGCCACAGCGTTGTTATTTGGTTTTGCCGAATTGCCCGTCCCAATTCTTGCAAAGAGGGGGTATGGGCAGGCATGACAACTAATCGCGCCCCGTTCAAAAGGCTGCCCCAAATCTCAAAAGTTGCAGCATCAAAGGAAATGGGAGCGAGTTGCAGGAAGACTTCTTCCGCGCTCAAATTGGCATAATTACTTCCTTTGACTAACCGCACGACTGCGCGCTGCGTGACGCTTGCACCTTTGGGCTTTCCAGTCGATCCGGAGGTGTACATTATATAAGCCAGATTGCTAGAAGTCACTAACGGCGCTGGGTTTTCTTCACCGTGCTGCGCGATAATTTCCCAATCTGAATCTAAGCAAATAAGATGCGCCTGATGTGCGGGAAGAGACTCGGCTAAATGTGCTTGAGTCAGCAGCACGGGCACTTGAGTTTCTTCTAACATGAAGCTCAAACGCTCTTTGGGATAAGTCGGATCGATCGGTACATAAGCGCCGCCCGCTTTGAGAATGCCGAGCAAACCGACAATCGCGTCTAGCGATCGCTCCGTACAAATTCCCACCAAAACTTCTGGTTTTACACCGAGTTGTTGCAGGTAGTGCGCGACTTTATTCGCTCGTTTATTCAGTTCGCCGTAGGTGAGCTGTTGGTTTTCAAACACCACCGCAACGGCATCCGGCGTTTGCTCTACCTGCGCTTCAAATAACTGGTGAATGGTGAAATTTTTCGGATAATCGACTTGCGTATTATTCCACTCGATTAGGAGTTGATGCCGTTCGCGATCGCTCAACAATGGCAACTCTGAAATGCGCGTGTCGGCATTGGCGATAATTCCTTCCAGCAAAATTTGAAAATGCCCGTGCATCCGCGCGATCGTGCTGGGTTGGAACAGGTTCGTGCTGTACTCCCACGTCGCCGTCAACCCCCGCTCGGTTTCTTCCAGAAATAGCGTCAAGTCAAAGTTAGCGGTTTCGGTGTCAATTTCATTAAAATTTAAAGTCAGCCCTGGCAATTCTAAAGTCTGCGTCAAGCCGTTTTGCAAGGCAAACGCCACTTGAAACAGTGGCGAGTAGCTCAAATCTCGCTCTGGCTGCAACTCCTCGACCAGCTTCTCAATCGGTACATCTTGATGGGCGTAAGCGCCTAATGCCACTTCTCGCACGCTCCTTAGCAACTCTCGAAAAGTCGGATTTCCATTTAAGTCAGACCGCAGCACTAAAGTATTGACAAAAAATCCAATTAATGCTTCTATTTCGCTGCGATTGCGGTTGGCGATGGGAGAGCCAACTAAAATATCTGTCTGCCCCGTGTAGCGATAAAGCAGCGTCTTGAAGGCTGCCAGCAACGTCATAAATAGGGTGGCTTTTTCTTGCTGACCCAATTGGGCCAGGGCCAAGCTCAAATCTTTGGGCAACTCCCAAGTTTGTCTCGCACCCTGGAACGTTTGAACGGCGGGGCGAGGAAAGTCTGTGGGTAAATTTAGAATCGGCAAGCTGCCGCTTAACTGCTGCTTCCAGTAACCCAGTTGCGTCTCTAATATTTCTCCTTGCAACTGCTGGCGCTGCCATGCGGCAAAGTCGGCGTATTGAATTGGCAGCGGGGAAAGCAAGGGTAAACGATCGCTAGAAAAAGCTTGATAAAATTCTGCCAATTCCCGGAGAAATACGCCCAGGGACCAACCATCAAAAACGATATGATGCACGGTTAGAAGTAAGACGTGCTCTGTTTCGTCGAGGCGCAGCAGTTTGGCGCGCAGCAGAGAGCTTTGCCCCAAGTCAAAGGGATCTCGCGCTTCTTGGGCCGACAGCCTGTGCACCTCGGCCTCGCGATCGTCTGGGGAGCGATCGCTCAAATCTATCAGCGGCAGCGTCCAATCGCCCGCAGCAACGACAACTTGTATCGGTTGCCCTTCCACAGCGACAAACGCAGTTGTCAAAACCTCGTGCCGATCGATAATTTTCTCAATACTTTGCCTGAGTGCTTCTGCATTAAGTTGTCCTGTGATCCGAACTGCACCGCAGAGGTTATAAAAGGGGTTTCCTGGTTCCAATTGGTCAAAGAACCATAAGCGCTCTTGAGCAAAAGACAGGGGGAGGTTTTGTAGGCGAGAAACTGGCTGAATAGACGCAATTTTCGGGGCTTCTGCCAATTTTTCTAAAATTTTTGCAGCCAGTTGAGCAAGGCTTAATTCCAGGAATAAGTCTTCTATTGATAAAGCTATTTTTAGATCGGTTTCGATCTGATTTTTTAATTCAAATACCGCCAATGAATCCAAACCCAAGTTACTAAAACCCTGTGCCGATTGGATTTGAGAAATGCTGACTTTCAGCACCCTCGCTACCTGCTGTCGCAAATAGGTTTCTAACTGTGCCTGCTGTTCGGCTAACTCGGCTGTCAGCAGATTTTCTCGCGTGAGGCGATTCTCTATTTCAACAAAATCAGATATCTCTAAAACGCTACTGGCGACCACTTCCAAATTGTCAGCTAGAAAGTCAGCATAGGCGGCGCGACGTTGAATTTTACCACTGGTCGTTTTCGGAATGCTTCCCGGCTTAATCAGCACTACTCCATAAACTTGCACTTCATATTCTTGAGCAATGCTGGAGCGGATGGCGCTGATAATTTCCTCGGCATTCTCCGGCGCTTTGCGAGATTGTAATTCTTGCACGATAACGAGCTGTTCTTCGCCTGCAACTTCCACCGAGAATGCCGCGATCGCCCCTTGCCGCAAACTGGGATGGCTGCGCTCTGCAGTTCTTTCTATATCTTGGGGGTAAAGATTGCGACCTCGGATGATAATCAAATCTTTGAGTCGGCCTGTAATAAACAGTTCTCCGTCGCGTAAAAAGCCTAAATCTCCTGTTCGCAAAAATGGCCCTTCGCTGGTATCTGAAACATATGCTTGAAAGGTTTTTTCTGTCTCTTCTGGGCGATTCCAATAGCCTCGCGCAACTGTTTCGCCAGCTACCCAAATTTCTCCGACTTCCTGCGGCTGGCATTGCGTCAGAGATTCGGGATTGACGATCGCAACTTTAGTGCCAAATTCAGGGAAACCGCAGCCGACTAAAGTTCTCGCGCCCCGATCGCCTTCGACAACTTCTACAATGTGATTATTTTCCAGCGCCCCAGCGTCAACAGGTAAGAAAGTCGGTGTTGCGCCGCTGCGAACCGTGGCAATTTTTAGCGTGGTTTCTGCCATTCCGTAAGCAGGACAAAAGGCATCCGCGTGAAAACCGCAGGGCTCAAAAGCTTTGGTAAATCTCTCTAGGGTTTCTTTGTGGATGGGTTCTGCGCCGTTATAGGCCACGCGCCAACTACTCAAGTCGAGCATTTTTTGGCCATCGCCCAAGATTTTGCTTATTTTGCTAGCACACAAGTCGTAAGCAAAATTTGGCCCGCCGCTGTGGGTAGCTTTGTAGCGCGAAATCGCTTCCAACCAGTACATCGGGTTCTGAATAAACGCCGCTGGTGGCATGAAGTAAGAGGGAATTCCCAGATACAAAGGTTTGAGCAATCCGTCAATTAACCCCATGTCGTGAAAGGGGGGAAGCCACGTTACGGCAACGCTTTCGGAATCGTGGTCAAAGCCTCGGTGAATGTATTCGATGTTGTACAAAACGTTGGCGTGGCTCACCATTACGCCTTTGGGGGTGGAGGTTGAGCCGGAAGTGTACTGAAGATAAGCCACTTCGTCGGGATGGATGGGTGGCTGCTGCCACTTTTCGCCGTCATCGGAAAGCATCTCTGCACTCAGCCAGTGCAGCCCTTTGAGTTCCGGCGCTTGATCGCATAGCTGCTCTAAATTTTCCAAGTGTCGCGCGGGAGCGATCGCAACTTTTGCTCCTGCGTCTTTGGCGATCGCACTAATTTTCGCTAAATTCCGTTTCAGCTTCGGCGGATAGAGGGGAACTGCGATCACTTTGGCGTACAAACATCCAAAAAAGGCGGCGAGATAGTCCAATCCGGGTGGGAAAAGCAGTAAGGCTCGTTCGCCAGTGAGTCCCAATGTCTGAAGTCGCACGGCGTGCGATCGGGCGATCGCGTCTAACTCTCGATAAGTCAAACTGGCGGTTTCAGTTTTTCCGTCTAACAGAAAAGTATATTTCTGCTCTGGTTGGTGTAATGCTCTGTTTTTTAGAAGTTCTACTAAATTGGTACAACTTTCGGTGAGTTGGTTTCCCTTAATGCTTGCGTCACTCATCGATTCTTTTTACCTATAAATCTTGTTTGCAGTACGCCAACCAGTTCCGCCAAATTCTTTCCACATAGACTTTCTGTGAACAGTTGTCGGGCGTTACGAGTCTCCCATTAGCGCGTTTTAGTCTTAATTCGGGTATTAGCGCTTGTTTTGAGGTTTTGTTGTCGATCGCGCTGTTCGGCAATGGCTCCGGGGCGATTTCAGTCCGAGCCAGCTTCGATATCAGCTTCAGGGGCTTTACGGCTATCGACTTTAAGCATAGTAGGCTAGATGATATTTATTGTCAAGAGTCGTTTAGCAAATTTGTTGACTCCTATGGTTTCTTATATGACAATCTTTTCTAACTCTTGCCATAGCATTTTAGGTGATCGTTTGTCTAGCCCTGACAATAAACCATAATAGGCAAGTGGTACCTAGAGAGAGGGGTGATACCCCCTATTTTAAAATGCAATTAGTTTTCATTAGTTAACTCTTGACAGATGCAAGTCCTGTGTTATCTAATTAAGGCACTTTCTCATTAAGCGTCCAGCGACTACTTCCTTTAACCGAGGAAAATGCCCACCGTGGGCGATCGTCCAGAGCGCCACCGGACAGAGGCGTTCGCCCTCACGCGCTTCCTGCCAGACAAAGGCTGCTAGCGACGGGAGAATCGGATCGAACTGCGCCCGACAACTGGGCCGGATCTTCCGCAGGTCAGTTTCACTCCTGCCCACAAGAGCAGCAACGCTGCCACAAATCATGTTGTGCAAACAACGCAAACCACATATCCGAAGTTCTATCAATTGTTGATTCAAGACTAATGAACAGATCGCAGAAATTTTTAAGTAGCCTTGGGCTGGCAGGAGTCGTGTCGGCGTTAGTCGCTCAGTCGGCGTGCGCTTCCAACATCGCGCAGGTGACGGGCGTTCGCCTCAACCCCACGCCAGAAGGTATTGAAATCATCCTAGACACTGAAGATGGAAGACCCCTGCAAGTCTTCACCACCACCTTTGGCGAAACTTTACAAGTTGATGCCATCACCGCTCAACTGCGACTACCGGGGGGAAATGAGTTTCGTCAAGACAAACCGACTGCGGGAATTGCTTCTGTCACCGTTACTCCTTTAGATAACAACAGCATCCGAATCAGAGTCATTGGCGAGAGGGGCCAACCAGTGGCACGGGTGATTCCTAACGCTGCGGGTCTGATTCTCAGCTTACAACCCACCTCGCAGATGACTGCTCGCCCGCCTGCACCGGCTCCTACAACACAGCGACCGGGGACACCCGGAGAACCCTTGCCACCGACAGGGCAGCAGGTAGAGATACCCGCAGAACCTTTGCCACCTACAGCGCAGCCACCAGGAACGCCCGGAGAACCCTTACCGCCTACAGCGCAGCCGCCAGGAACGCCCGGAGAACCCTTACCGCCTACAGCGCAGCCGCCAGGAACACCCGGAGAACCCTTGCCGCCGACAGCGCAGCCACCAGGAACGCCCGGAGAGCCCTTACCGCCTACAGCACAGCCACCAGGAACACCGACACAGCCACCGGGAACGCCACAAGTGGGGAGAGACCCGATTGAAATTGTCGTCACTGCAACACGAACCTCAGAAAGAGTGACAAACGTGCCGCGCTCTATAACGGTGATAGACTCAGAAGAACTTCAGCGGGACACAGGGGCATCGAGAAATATCGGGGAAGCTCTGGCAAATCAGGTTCCCGGTTTCGCGCCGCCGACTCAAACTACGAGCACTTATGGTCAAACTTTGCGGGGTCGCAACGTTTCCGTTCTGATTGACGGCGTGCCGCAAACGACCAATCTTCAATCTTTTGTCAGGGATTTTAGAAACATCGATCCCAGTGCGATCGAACGCATTGAAGTAGTGCGGGGGTCTACCGCAATCTACGGCGCTCAGGCTACAGGTGGCGTGGTTAATATTATTACTCGTCGGCCAACGGAGGAAAGGCTAACTGCTGTAACTGAAGTGGGCGTCAGTAGCGCTTTAACAAACACAAGAGATGCTTTAGGTTTTAACGCTCAGCAGACAATTTCTGGCCGAAGTGGCAATTTCGATATGACGGGCACTGTGTCGCTCGCCAGAAGTGGAGCTTTTTACGATGCCAAAGGCGATCGCATTCCCTTTTTTGAACTCGGCGGAGATAGCAGCACCCTCTTCAACGTGATGGGCAAAGTCGGGGTAGATTTGGACACCGAACAGCGGCTGCAACTAACTGTCAATCACTATCGGGAAACTCAAGATCCCAATGTAATTCCAGACTTGAGTGTTGACGACCAGGAAGGACGGCAAAAAGCCCGCGCCATCCGAACCGGAAATTTGGATATCGCCGGGGAAACACCGGGAAATAGGAATACACAGCTCAACTTAAGTTACACCAACCAAAACCTTTTTGGCAGTAGCCTTCAAAGTCAAATTTACTATCGAACGCATTCCAATGTAGGTGTTCCTTCAGATTACCGCACGTCCGATTTCTTTGGGCCGTTTGTCGGCGTTACTCGTTCGCGCACCAACACCGAACAAATAGGAGGAAGGCTTGCGATCAACACTCCTTTATCGCGTGCCGAAAATCTTCGATTAACTTGGGGATCTGACTATGTTACTGAAGATAGCAGACAGCGTTTCGACCTGTACGACCCGGAGAGATTTGACGCAAGTGGCGGCCGGGTTTACCGGAAAATCTCCGAGCGTCCTTTCGTCCCTCCTTACACTTTCAACAGCCTTGGCCTTTTCGGTCAATTGGAATGGAATATTGACGATATAGTCATTCTAAGTGGTGGGATACGTCACGAACGCCTCGGGTTAAACGTCAATGATTATACCACTTTTAATGAGCGCCAGATCGAAGGAGGCGATCGCAAATTTAACGCCACCCTATTTAATACAGGGGCTGTCTATAAAATTACTGACAACTTCAACATATTTGGCAACTTTTCTCAAGGTTTCTCAGTTCCAGATTTCGGCCGCATCCTCCGCCAACCCCCCGACGATTTTGTCGGAATTGAATCTTCGTTAGAAGTAACTCAACCGCAAAAAGTCAACAGCTACGAAATTGGCATTCGAGGAGGGTGGCAATCCGTGCAAATGTCGCTTGCCGCTTTTTACAATACCTCCGATCTAGGAGTCCGTTTTACACCAGTTGGCAACACAGGCCGCCTGGAACTACAGCGCTCCCCAGAACGCATTTATGGCTTAGAAGGAACTGTGGATTGGCAACCTGGACAAGCATGGTCGCTCGGCGGGACTGCTACTTATATTCAAGGCGAATATGAGGACGAAAACAGTTACCTCGCCCTCGATAGCAGCCGAATTCCACCGCTCAAGCTAACAGCTTATGTTCAAAACGAAACTTTGCCGGGATGGAACAATCGGTTACAGTTATTATATTCTGGAAATCGCGATCGGGCATTCAAAGACGGATCGGATGGTGGACGGATTAGCAGCTATCTCACACTGGATTACATCAGCGCGGTTAAAATTGGCTCTGGGCTGCTAGAAGTCAAAGTCGAGAATTTATTGAATAATCAATATTTTCCCGTGATCTCGCAATACTCCGCTGGATTTGAATCGGACAGCTCTAATTATGCAGGGAGAGGTTTGACTCTCAGTGTTAATTACCGCCTTAACTGGTAATTACAGCAGATTGCAGGTTTATGAGGTAGATTCAATATCCCCGTAGGGACACTCCAAGAACCCATTGGTGTCAATTTAAGCTGTTAGTCCGCTAGTCCTCGCGCCCACCCGCTAGTCCGCCAGGGGTTGACACCCCTGTCTAATAGCTAAAGTCCTCTTGCATACGACTAATGAGTTGAAAAGTGTTTTTCTCAGTCCTCATAGCGAGGACTTTAGCTTTGAGACAGGGAATTCATTCCCTGTCGGACTATCGGTTTTACCTTAATGAGAACAGTTAACGGCTTTGAGAAAAATTTCGAGATGAAGTTCCGCAAACTCGCATTCAAACTGCACTTGTATTTGGGGTTGGTGGTAGGAATATTTCTAGCAGTAATTGCTTTGACAGGCAGCTTGCTGATTTTCGGGCCTGAAATCGAGCAGTTCTTCAATCCCCAACTCCTGCAAGTAATTCCTCAAGCCGAACGGATACCGCTGGAAAATGTCCTGCAGATTGTCGAAAAAGCTTATCCCCAAAATCAAGCTCTTAGTATCTTGCTGCCACGATCAGCGAAGGATGTTTGCCAAGTTTCCATGCTTTCAAAGAGTGAGGAAATAGTTAGCGTTTATGTCAATCCTTACAGTGGAAAAATTACGGGTGGGCGTCTTTGGAAAGAAACTTTTACAGGTTTTATTTTTACGTTACACGCGGAATTAGCGGGAGGAGAATTCGGTCATCTTGTGGTCGGTATTTGCGGTCTAGTAATGCTAGGACTAACTTTCACGGGCTTGGTTCTGTGGACGGGTTGGCGCAATTTGGCTCGCGGATTTTCTATTAATTGGAAAGCTCACTGGCAGCGGACTGTATTTGATTTACATAACGTTTCTGGCATTGTATCGGTCGCTTTTCTCATACTCATCTCCGCTACAGGGACAGCGATAATTTTTTACGCGCCGGTTCAATCGACGCTTTATTGGATAACGAATGAAAAGCCACAGCCCGCCTTGACTTCTCATCCCCACTCTAGCAGTTCGAGGCAAAACCTTGACGAAATCTTACACCAAGTTAATACCGTTTGGCCGGAAGCTAAAACCACTTTTATTTCTCTGCCTTTGAAGCCTGAAGCAACTTTTAAAGTACGGAAAAAAATTCCCAATGAGCCTCACCCAAACGGGGTTAGCACCATTTATCTCGACCAATATAGTGGCAAAATATTGCAGGCTGACAGTGTAAATTCAGCTTCTGTAGCCAATCGAATTCTCAACTCGCTTTATCCGCTACATATTGGCAGCTATGGCGGAATTTACTTGCGACTTGTACACGCGATCGCAGGATTAGCAGCGATTGTACTGTTTGTTACGGGCGTACTAATGTGGCGGCAGCGGCATTTGGCGAAATTTTACCGCAAGGAGGCGAGACAGCAATATGAAGAATTATCTCCACTGAGCCAGCAATGGCCTTGGTTTTAATGAGAGCGGTGTGCGGTTGGATGCGGGTGTCATTCTCCTGCCTAAAAACCCCGATTCTCTGAATTTTAAATCCTATCAATCGCTTCTTTAATGCAAAAATTTATTCAACTCTGGCTGGGACAAACTGCTTCGAGGATTGGCAGCGCTATGTCCGCGTTTGCGCTGACTATTTGGATTTGGGAGTCCACCAGTCAAGTGACGGCTTTGGCTTTGTTGATGTTTTTTACTCAATTGCCGCGTATCTTGCTCGCTCCGGTTGCTGGCATTCTCGTCGATCGCTGGAATCGAAAATTTTTGATGGGGATCGGTGATGCGGTTTCAGCTCTGTTAACGCTCACTATCCTATTACTTTATATCAGCCAAAACCTGCAAATATGGCATATATATGTAGCGGCTGCGATTAACGGAGTTTTTGACCAAATTCAGCAGTTAGCTTACTCAGCAGCCATCGCCACAATGATGCCAGAAAAGCATTATAGCCGCGCTAGCAGTTTAAGTTTTCTGGCAAGTTACGGTGCGAGTATTATTGCTCCGACGCTGGCGGGGATTCTCTATTCTGCGATCGGGTTGAGCGGGATTTTTACGATCGACCTAGCAACTTTTACAATCGCGATCGCCACGCTAGTATGTGTCAAAATACCCCAGCCCGCGATCGTCTCCAATCCCCAGCCGACTCGCCCCCACCTATTGCAAGAACTCAGCTTCGGATTCCGCTACATCGTCCAGCGTCCCAGCCTGCTTGCCTTGCTGGTGTCCTTTTCGTTATTCTGGTTCGCTCACGACATCGGCGCGGCCCTCTACTCACCGATGATACTGGCACGCACCGGCAATAATGCCAGAATCCTCGGTACTATCCTTTCAGCCGCCGGCGCCGGCGGCGTTTTAGGAGCATCGATCGTCAGTATTTGGGGCGGCCCCAAACGCCGAATCCGGGGCTTTCTGCTCGGCATGGCAGGCGCGGGCTTGAGTAAAATAGTCTTTGCTTTCGGTCAGGCGCTTTCCATCTGGATTCCCGCTCAATTTTGTTCGTCTTTCAATTTCCCCATCCTCGGCAGTTCCAACGAGGCAATCTGGCTGGCGAAAGTCGCACCAGAGGTACAGGGCCGCGTTTTTGCTACCAGAGCAGTGATCGTGCAATTGGCGTCAGCGATCGGTTTATTGATCGCAGGTCCACTTGCCGATCGCGTCTTTGAACCCGCCATGCAACCGGGAGGTTTTTTAGCAGCTATTTTTGGCGGAATTCTGGGGACAGGTGCCGGTGCTGGCATGGCTTTGTTATACGCTATCTCCGCGCTGGGCTTATTGCTCGTAGCAGTCGGTGGGTATGCTTGCGGGCTGCTGCGCGATGGCTAAAGGGGAAACGGGAAAGGGTTAAATAACTGAGAGTCAAAATCTGGACAATACCCTATTAACCTAGACAAAAGTTGTGATCTAATCAAGTTATGTCGAGTTTAAGTCCCCAAGAAGCAGCCGAGCTATTAGGTGTAACGGTCAAAACCTTACATCGAGGGGATGCTGACGGCAAAATTAAATCAACTCGTACAGTTGGTGGTCATCGTCGCTAGGATATTGCTGACTTAATTGGCAATAAAACACGCAGTGAATTGACAGTAGTTTAGGCCAGAGTATCCAGTCACGATCAAAAAGACGATCTTAAAAGACAAGTTCTAGTTTTAGAAAGCTATTAGACCTCTCCCATAATTCCAATCCCTTCCCCCGCTTGGTTTCTGGCGGACGGTTCCGGAGGGGATCGTCCGCCAGAAATCAACGCTTCAATAAGGATTTCAACGGTTTGTCAATAATAACTACCCAATTTTATGACCTAAATTTTACTATTTTTTTCAGCTTGTAGGGACTTTTATTGATACATAACTATCGCACCTATTCGCCACCGTATTAATCCACATACCACCCAAATTACTGGCTCGTAATTTTTTGGTTTTAAGCGAAATCTCTCTGCTGCTACTCTAAAGATTTTTCGTAATCTAATTAGATGCTCTACAAAGATTCTTTTTTGATCCTTTGACTTATTTTCTCTTATTTGATCTGGAGTAAGAACTCCCTCGCGAGGTTTTTTATGGGGGGTATTAATTAATGGTCGAGTGCATAAGCTTTATCCCCTTGAAATTTTTGTGATGGGTCGGCAGGACGCTCGCTGTTTTATCCAATTTTTTATATCTACCATTGCTCCGGCTTCTCCAACTACTATATCAACGATTTCTTTACCAGATGGCATGACTCTTACCTGGTTGTTTTTAGTGGGTCTTTTTTGCTGGTTCGAGTGAGTTTTTTTTCTGTTCCCGATCATCTTTCGGTCTTTCTATAGGCTGGTCGTAGCTATCTACTATTAACTCAAATTCTGTCAAAATTTCCAGTATCCATGCCAAATCAGAATCATTTTTTTTTACTTGTTCTAACAAGGAAGCAGGCAATAACTATCTCATTTTTTTAGCTAAGGTGGAAAAATATAATTAGCGGTTGATTCGCCTCGGCCAAATTGTACCCCAAGAATTTGAAAGGTTGGTAGGTGATGCAGATACACGGTTGGTCAAAATAATTGGGTCTGATATCGTTAGTTTAGGGGGGAGCCGGCTGCCAGGTTTAATGATTCCGATTTTCTGACTTTCTTCATGTCTTTTGTGGCGAGTATACAGATTTACAGATTTTCTGCATTGGTAATTAGTTCGATTATTTGGTCGTAATCTCTACCCAACAGTCTTTGAGTCTCGGATGGATGTTTCTCCATATATTCTCGGCTCTGACTCATGTTTTGTGAGGTAAAATTCCCTTATAATTTAAGAGCGAGCGGTTAACCATTTCTTTTTGGGAGATGTCTAATGGAATTGTTGCCTTCTGCGATAGCATTGTTGTCTGCACCAACAGAAACTTATACTGTTTCACTTTAATTCCGATCGATTATTTTCAAAACCAAGGCCATTCTGCCAGCGGAGAAAATTTTTGAGATTCAGCTACTGTGGCGGTAATTTGTCGGCTTGCTTCCCGCCGCTGAGCTAATCTCCACTGTCGCCTGCGCCAGAGTACCAGACCAGTGATTGATAGCAATGTCGGCGTCAACCCGATGAAAACGTAGAGGATGCGTGTTGTCAACCCGCCGAAAGCACCGATATGTATCGGGAACAACAAATTTATAATCTGGGATGCCACAGGGGCTGTAAAACCATTTTCTACCCGCAAAACTTCTCCACTGTACCGATCGAGATAGACGTTGCTGCTACCGTTGGGGTGGATCTCTCCGACCAGTTTTTTACGTACTACGAATGTCCCCTGCGGTTTGCTGGGAAAGGTAATGTAAATAGTTTTTCCGGGTAACGCCAAGTCCGCTTTTTCTAAAATAATATCTGCTGTAACTGGTGGCAAATTTGCCACCATAGTTGATGTTAATTCGGGGTTTTTTGGCGTGCCGACGATCGAGTAAATCACGCCCTTAAACTGGGTGTGAAAAATCATGGCTGTGCCGGTGGAGGCGATCGCAATCAGAAAGACACAAGATAAAATCCCCCCGACTTTGTGAAGATCGTAGTTGATTAGCTGAGGCACAGAACGCCACCGGATCGAAAAGCCGGCTACCAGCTTTTTCCAACCAGGCCACAAAATGATTCCAGTTACACTCAGCAGCAGCAACAGCAGTCCGCAGATACCAACAACTGTTTCGCCAAATTTGCCTCCCAGAAGGCTGACATGGAAGTTATAAATGAAACTCATAACAGTCCGGCCCCACTGCTGAAAACCCAGAACTTCTCCCGTGTAAGGGTTGAGATAGACGTAGGCAAAGTCGCCGCTGTTTAACAGCATTCTCGCTGTATAGACACTATCTAACGCGCGAGGTAGCTCAAGGAAATTAAGCTGCCAATCGGGATAAGCCGAGCGGATTGTATCGATCGCAAACTGTACAGATACCCGATCGCCCTGCGGGATAACTTGGAACATCTGGGGATTGAGGAAAACCTCGATCTCTTTCCAGAAAACCAATGAACTGCCAGTTAAGCTGACGATCGCTAGCAGGATTCCCACGATCACACCTACATAGCGGTGTAAAACTAATGCGATCGGGCGCAATTTCATAAGTACCTCACGGTGCATAATTGATACTTTGAACGGCTCGATCCGGTCCAGAAAACACCTCGCGTTTTGCTAAGTGAGATTCAATTTCTGTGTGCGATCGCCAAACCGGTCGCAAACCTTGACTCGCCAATAGCTGCAACTGATCGCCATCTTGCGGTGAACCAACCATCGTCGAGTTGCCGTAGCTGGTGAGTACCATTGCCCTTACTGGATTGGAAAACTCGACCGCCGCCACGTAACTATCGCCTTCAACAGCTCGAAACCGGGCGTTTTGGGTGGGAGCAAAACTGAGTACCCGAAAAATACCCAAGTTGCTAGGCCCTCCACTTGCTGGCAAATCCACAGCGCCGTCGCGCAACCGGAAAACATCTCCCCAGGGTACGTCCAGCGCTCCATAAGCAGCTTCTACCTTGCTGGCAGCAGCAGCAAGCGCCGTCACAGCAGCAACCGGATCTGCCAAACCGTCGGGCGTAGTTAGCGGAGAGTCTTCATTCCAAGGAATAGCAAACGAGATAGGGGAACCCATCTCTTGAACCCAAGCAGCAAAGAGTACCGCGCCGCGACTATCCGCGTCCGCCTTGCGATCCCAGACAGCCAGCACGTCAGCGGCACGGCGGGCTAATTTATTTTCCTGCTGCTGGGTAGCGACGATCAGATCGTCAAGCAAGCGATCTGCTAATTCCATTCGCGTTGAGTGCTTGTACTCAATCATTTCTTCAAAAGAGATGTTTTCATCTTCAATCAGCATCTTCGCAGAGTGCTGAGCTCGAAGATACATCGGGCCGCGAGACGACATATAGGGTGGGTAATCATCGGGATCTATCGCCTGCGGAAATGTTGTTGTCCAAGGTGGATCGTTCGCATTTTGCAACCAGCCACTAGGGGGATCGATCGAGCGCGGCAAATCTTGATAGGGATGAATTTTCGTCCACAGCGTACTCGATGTGTCGCCTGGGAGCGCGCCCTGCCAGTATTTAAAGTCTCCGCCTGCCCGCATCGGAACTTGACCGTTGAACAGGTGCATAATGTGTCCGTCTCTATCGGCGTACAGCACCGTGAACATGGGAATCTGCAAGGGCGCGAGCGCCGCCTCAAATTGAGTTAAATTGTGCGATCGTGCCATATTCCACCACTGCTCAAGTGCTAAGGGTCGATCGAGGCCAACAACGCGCAACGCCACAGCCTTACCCTCTTTCTGGCCAACAACCGGCCCGTAAATAGAACGTCGCACCGTCAAGGGTTCCGAGCGCCGAGAACCGCCATCCTGCTTGACTTCAACGATTTGTTGTTCTGTTTCAAAGGCTTGGATTTTACCGTCTAAGCGGTAGCCACCATCTGCCAGTGTCAGTTCGTAGGCATCCCAGCCATCATGCCGATTCACAGTGTGAGTCCAGCCGAGAGAATCATTGAAAGCAATTGTCAGCACGGGGATGCCAACCAGCGATGCCCCATAAGCGTTGATGCCTGGTGCTGTTAGCTGTGATTCAAACCAAAGAAATAAGTCCGACCAGGGGAGGTGTGGATTAGCCAGCAGCATCGCATTGCCAGTGGCTGAATGGGAAGGTGCGATCGCCCAGCCATTTGATCCGAGAATACTATCATTAATATCGTTTTCGGTTGCACCGGAATTATCTAGAGGACATGGCAGTGCCGTGTCCCTACCCGGATTAATTGTAGGAACACGGCACTGCTGTGTCCTGGCTGTGGGTAATATTAATTCCGATGTTACCGGATTTGATATAACGTCCTTGACTTCCTCAGGATTAACCACAAACGTGAAGTTCAGCACCCGCTGAGTGTGAGCAAGCAAGTCTACCCCATCAATTGGCAGCACGGCTTTAACTTCATTGTCGATCGCATCCCCATGTTCTGCGGCATAACTATTAATTCCAGCAGCAAAAGCATCGAGATAGCTGCGAAAAGTTGGATTTTGTGCATCGTACCAAGAGCGAGCGCGAATAGGAATTCCCATAGTTCGTACCCACTGATCTGATTCTAAATATTTTTCTCCCCAGTATTCTGCTGCTCTTCCTCTCGCCTGTCCGTAGAGGCGCAAAATCAGGTTGCCGTGACTTTGCATCTGTGCCCAACCAAAGGCGCGGAAAAGGCTTTTGGTATCTTTGGCATAAACATGAGGAATTCCATAAGTGTCCCAGAGGATTTCAGTACGAGTCGGAGCGGTGGCAAAACTATATTGACTTGTAAAAAAGACAAGGATCAAGCTAAGAATAAACGGTACAAGTAGGAACGACCTACTTTTAATAAAAAAAGCTGATTTTGAAACAGTGAAAGACATTTTTACCTACCCATCTTTAAAAAAAATGAAACTAAAAAATTCAGCATACTGTTGGCAAATACAATCTTACGCCGACTGTCGGAAAAAGTCTGTCTGCCGTGCAAAAATCTTGAATTGTCAATCATCACTAAATCACCCGATTGCCACGATATTGCAACCGTCAGTCTATCCATAACTTCCTTTATTTCATCAATGGCTGCATCGGGAATCGGGGAATCATCTTCAAAAATTACTTTTCTAGTTCTTTGTTCGTTGATAATACCGTTACCAAAGGAGTCGTCATTACCATACTTTGTTTTAACGACAGCAGAACAAACATAACCTAGAGTCACAGACTGCTCATCAGTGATTGTGTATTTGACACCTTCAAAACTGTTCAGCGCTTTTTTGACATCAGTTAGCGTAGCATTTTCTCCTAAAAAACGCTTCCAGTTAGCAACAGGTATATTGTGAATAAACTTGTTTTTTTTAGTCAAAAATAACTGCTTTACTTCTTCACTTAATTCTGACCAGACTTGTACGCCGTCCCCAAATAAAGTTTCGCCACCATCGGCGGCCGACACATCACAAAAAAACCAAACGGCATCGGGTCGTAAAGGAGTAGTAGCGGCTTCAGCATGAGGATCGATATATCCCATTCCTTCGTTTACAAGATGGATGGCTCCCTCGCTCGAATCTGCCCCTATTTTGACATCATCGCGAACGAATTTAGAGCTAAATTGTTCGGCAATTTTTTTAAACTGTTTCTGATGGACGGCAAATCCTCGAAAAAGAATTAGACCGCATGATTTAAACAGCTCCCTAATTTCTGCTACTGAGAGGTGAAAAATATCTGAGCAACTGTCGCCAGTCTCAACGATCTTTCCTGTACTGGTTCCCAGTGAAGCGATTTTTATCATGCGCTTTGTCCTAGAAATTTACCGTCAATTTGTAGTGAGACTTGAAGGCTTCAAAACCCTTTATGGCTTACTACAAACATTTTTTTGAGAAGGGTTTAACGAAATTTGATATAGCAGTTGGTAATTGGATAGGTACTGGTTTTAATTACCAACTACCAATTACTAATTACCAATTGAGCGTGTAGCGGACGCTAAGGCTTCTGCCTCTAGCTGCAAACCTCTCGGAATTATCAAAACCGCCGGCACGTTGAAACTGAACTGGGAAATATTGGGTGTCCAACAAGTTCTCAATGCCAATATTTAACGTACCCGGCCCGATCGCGATGCTGCCGATATAGTCCACCACCAAATAGTTATCGATGTCCGCAGGGTCAACTCCTTCATCAAAAGCCCGATCGCGATTCCCGATATAAACCAGTTGCAGTCGGTTGCGCCATCCAGGCGTAGTTTGGTGTTGAATATAAGTCGTCAGCTTCAGCGGTGAGATAATGCTGCTATTGAGAGGCAAATAGTCTCCATCTTGATTGACATCATTTTCACCTTCCTGCCAAGTTGCAGTGCCGCCGAGTTGCCATCCCCCTCCCGGCCGCCAGTCGAGAGTTCCTTCAACCCCATAGATTCGTTGCGGAGCTCGGTTAATTCCTATGGGAAAACCGCGACTGTCTAATACAAAACTTTCACCCAATTCGGAGGTATTGTAAAAACCCGAAATAGACGCATTTACTTGTTCCCAGTTGCCGCGCACCCCAATTTCGTAGTTGTCAACCCTTACCGCTTCTAATTGTTGAAAATCGCCCCCAATCGAAAATCCTGCTGGCGGACGGCGCAGGAGATTTCCAAAATCTGGTATGCTAAAACCTTGAGCAAAGTTACCAAACACATTAAATGTGTCTGTGATTTTATAGACAGCACCGGCATTAAACACGGTGTTATTAAAGTTCAACTCTCCACCTTCAATATTTGCATTGCCTGGGAAGGTAGTGTAGTCGTCAACACTGAAACCGACCCGCTGGTGGCGCAATCCGCCAGTAACTAAAAAGTTATCGCTAATATCCCATTGCAACTGAGCAAACAAACCTAGCTGGCTGAGGTCATAACGCGGTATTTCAACGCGCTCGTTAATTTTACGGTAAACTCGACCGCCGCTTTCGTCGAAAGCCACAGGATCGAAAATATCCTGCACCACTGTGTTGTACTCGCTGTTATAATCAACTCCCCACAATAATTTAGCTACTGTAAATACAGGAGTCTCAATCTGCAAGCGACCGCCCCAATTTTGATTTTCTACTTGTCCAAACGTAATATTTTCAAAAAAAGCCTCTCGAAAATCCCCTGGGAAAAAATTTAGAGTATTGTACCGATAGTAAGCTTGAGCCTGAAGGCTGCTGCCAAAAATCCGATCGTTGGTGTAGGTGAAGTTAAGGAGAGTATTTTGATCTCTTGGGGGGGTAGAGTCAATAAATTCCAGTTCTCCTACTCTCAAAGCGCGGGCTTTTTCTGTTCCGGCCGGGCGGGTATTGACGCTCAAATCGTTGATGTACTCGTTATCGACTTGGGTAGAACGGTAGTGATTGAATGTTAGTTGTAAGCGCTGTTGAGAATCTAGGTTTACTCCTGCCTTAGCTAATACATTGAAGGTAACGCTTTGATCTAAGGGGCGATCGTTAAAAATGCGATCGCCTTCAGCATCATAAAAAGTGCCGGTGCTTTCTCGTGAAAAGGAAAGGGCGTAGTTATAAGCGCCCTCTGTACCCGATAGGGAATGCGCGATGTAGTTGCCAAAACTGCCGCTTTCTAGGAAGCGTCGGTTGCCGGCTGCTGCTGTCAGACC
>NZ_JAUBRM010000150.1:0-8855 GCF_036701905.1 Microcoleus sp. MON2_D5 | reverse complement strand
TTAAATTATTAATACATTACCTAAAATTTCAGGATGTTCCCGTTCCAGCAGTATTCATACCTTGATTCAGCAACGCCCCGAGCGCGTAGGGCCTGTCGTCGGGCGCTACGCGCTGTCAAGCTGTTCAATAAATCGCGATAAGATGCTTCCATTGAGTCATTTAAGCAATACAATTGGAGCTATGAATAGAATTTGGATAGTTAAAGCCTGGCTGAAAAAATTGCTATTTATGCGATCGTACCCCCTTCCCGCTGTCTGATTATAGAATCAGGTTGTATATCTGCTGAATTGTCTTTGCGATTTGACTTTGTGTCTGCAATTGTTCCGTTTCAAATAATTATTTTATTCGTTTTTCTACCTTTTATATGCTGGTTCCCACTGGCAAATGGTGTAGTAGCCTCAGTCTTAGTAAATGAATTAGATATTCTGCTAGATTGAAGTTCGGTGAGTAGGTTGGTGTATAAATTAACTCTACTGTGAGATTTTATTCTATCTCTGATGCTATTTGTTCAGCTATTAAATATTTCTTGATCTTCTTTCTATGGGTCGAATTATTATCCAACAATATCGTTATATGATGCGCTTTTTATTTGATACTTTGTGGACACAATTCTCCTATACATAATGCTATATCTTCGGTTTTGGCTGTAGGTGATATAGCCTTTCTCAGAAAGATGGAGTACGTCGAAACCCTGTGTTGTCAAGCTTTTGAAGTTGAATTGTGTACCTCATCTACCCAAGAACCGCTATAGTTTGACAAACTTTTTTCCGCTTATAGCATCTACCGCTAAAAGTCCATTCAGCTTCTCTCTTTTTTTCCCTTCATTTGATGCCACTTCTGGTCGCGTATTTTTTTCTGCCCATCCATAGTATAGGCTTGGTCGATTCGTGACTGCAAATTCATCCAAAAATACTATTCTATTCCCACTCTTTCTCTCTGCTATTTTTTTTAGGACTTCCACATACTCCTTCTGTTTCTCTAGCGATGCCTTTGCCTAATCTCGATGCGCTTTTTGGTGAGATATATTTATATCGGCTAAAATTTCAGAGATTCTCGACGTTTTTAGGTCTACTGTCCACCGTTGCTTTATTACCGCCGCCATTATTTTTCCTGTCCAAATTTCTCTGTCTATCCCATACTTTGTTGGTTTCTCCTCTAAAATCATTCTCTTTAATTCTTGCCGTTTTTCTTGATCCAGTCTTGATTTTACCTGGTGCTTGATTGGTTAGACTATTCCCTATAACCCGATTTCTAAGTAGGGTTTGACCCATCTTGCCAATGTTAGATCTGTGCAGCCTAGTAGCTTCCTCACTTCTGTACGACTTTTTCCTTCACTTAGATGCCTAATTGCGGATAACCTTTGCCTGATAGAGGATTGCTGATTATTGTAGTACAGCCGTTGCCACTGCTTTTTCTCTAGCCTTACCAACCGCAATTGTTGGCTCAGATTCATTTCTATTACTCCCTTTTTTTCATTTTACCTCTATCTATATTCTTTGGGCGGGAAGAAAGTAAGCATCGCCAGATGAATTGTAGGGAAACGGCACAGCGCCGTGTCCTGACTGTGGATAATATCCATTCTGATGCCCCCAGATTTGATATAAAACTAACGCCGATCGAGATACCCGAATTCTTCAAAAAGTCGGGTATCTGAACCGCATACTGACAATTTATATCGCTTTTTTAAGCAATAAAAATCAGCTTTCCCTTGCCCATTTCCAAAGTATCGCCCATTTGCATACCGTTGTGAAAAGCACCCAAAATCACCTCGCTAGTTTTGCCGAAAGCGATCGCCCCGCTAGCATCAATTCCAATTGCGCCAAAATCCCGTTGACGATCGTCAGCTTCAGCAAAAGAACGCTCAAAAGCAGCTTTCAAGCTCAAACCATCCGTTACCCGAATCACAATTCGCGCGGCCAAACACTCGTCCATAATGTGCTCGCCAATCCCCGTACAGCTTACCGCCGCACTTTCAGCCGCGTAATTTCCCGCCGGCATCGCCGAGTCGCTAACCCGCCCGATGCGCTCAAAACCCTTACCACCAGTCGAAGTCCCAGCAGCCAAGCGTCCATGCACATCCAAAGCTACGACTCCGATAGTACCCATACCGGCCGGTTCGGCAACCACGTCAGCCATTGCTTTACTAAAATTGCCTTGGCGTTCCTGCATCCACTCGTGCAAACGCAAATCCGTCATCGGATCGTAAATCGGCAATTGAAGTTCTCGCAGCAATTCCGCCGAACCAAAATCAGAGAGAACTCGATCGTCCGAATGCTGCAAAAATTGAGCAAGTTCGATCGGATGTTGAACGCGAGAAACATTAATCGCCCCGCTGAAACGCTGCATCAAACCGTCCATCAGCGAAGCACTCATCCGAATTTGACCGTCCGACTGCACCACAGAACCAGTACCGGCATTGAATCGCGGGTCATCTTCCAACAATTGGCAGCCCCGCACCACTGCATCTACGGCACTTGCACCGTCTTTCAGCAGCGGATAAACTTCCTCCAAAACATCGTAAAGCGATTTCCGCACCGCCTCAATTCCGCCTTTACTATGTAGAGAACTGCCCGCACCGCCGTGAATAACTAACTTTGGTTGCACTTGTTGCGATGCCATAATTTATAACCTAATACCTAAAATTTTTCCTTTGCAATCTTAGCTTCGATCGAGCAACTTGCCCTAAATTCTTAATCTTGAGCCGCCAAACGGCGGCGGCGACAACGTTCGGAGCAGTATTTGACCTCATCCCAGCAGTCAGCCCATTTTTTGCGCCAAGTAAAAGGTCGATCGCACACGGGACACATTTTTGTCGGTAAATCAGATTTCGATCGTTGCTTGGCCATGCTAATTTGGACATTACATTAGTTAGTGATTAAATTTTAATCAAAACAAACAAAACAACCAATTTCTGCCTAACACCTCCCCAAATAAAAATGCTCGAAACGGCCGACGCCAACATCCGAATCGTCTTAGTCGAACCTGCAGGCCCATTGAATGTTGGTTCTGTTGCCCGCGTCATGAAAAATATGGGTTTGCACCAATTAGTTTTGGTAAATCCCCAGTGCGATCATTTAGGGGAAGAAGCCCGACTGATGGCTGTTCGCGCCGCCGACATATTGGAAACTACCAAAGTAGTCGAGAGTTTGCCTGCTGCTTTGGTAGGGTGTGTCAGAGCGATCGCAACTACAGGGGATGATTGTCGATCGTTGCCAACACAACTAGAAGAACCCGCAGATGCCTTGCCTTGGCTCCTTGAAGCCCCCAGCGCCCTAATTTTCGGCCGAGAAGACTGCGGCTTGACCAATGCCGAATTAAACCGCGCTCAACGCCTGATCCGCATTCCCAGCAGCGATGCCTACACTTCCCTAAATCTCGCCCAAGCAGTCGCTATCTGCTGTTACGAACTATACAAGTCAGTTGTCAGTTGTCAGTTGTCAGTTGTCAGTGGCCAGAAGGAATCGGCTCCCTTGGAAAATTTAGAGGGATATTACCAGCAACTAGAAACGCTGTTACTCAAAATAGGATATTTGCAGCAGCACACAGCAGCAAGCCGGATGGAAAAATTTCGGCGTTTGTACAACAGAGCATATCCAACAATTGATGAAGTCGCCATGCTGCGGGGCGTCCTCCGCCAAACAGAATGGGCAATCAAAACTTACCCACGAGAGGCAAATTCTGATACTCTGGATGGGGCGTTGCCGGAAAATCCAACGGATAGCTAGGAGAAATGCTGATAATTGGGGATGTGAGATTGAGGATTTTTTTCACAGAGAACTTTCCTGCCCCCACTTGTCACCTTCATAACAGGGTTTCTTGACTAAAAACCTAAGCTTTGCGATAATTTGCGAGCAATAAACTTGGTTGCTGATACCATGCAGCCTCTGGGGCAAATCTAAAATCTAAAATCTAAAATTGATTGGCTGGCAAGCTGAAAAATCTTAAACTTGAAATTTACAGTAGTGATGAAGGAGTAAGACGTGGCAGAGCGGTTTCCCAAAGGATCGATATTATCGGTGATATCTTCGTCGATATCCTCTCCCAACTCCGGCTCAAAGCAGCCTAAGTCCGGCAAAGCAAGCCAGTCTGGCAACTCGGGCCGCCGTCGCCCTCCGCAACCGCAAAACGGCAATTCAGAAATTCGATCGCCCGAACCTGCGACTTTGCCACTGCAACAGGGTCGCGGCAGCAGAATAGGAGCCAATTCTCCTACATCTTCGGAAGAATTTACTACACAAGACTTTTTATCCGATCCCCGATCGGCAATTAACCCCAGAAAACCCAGAACCAGCAAAACTCCGCAGTCGAAGACTCGCCAACCAGGGAAAAAAGCCCTCGCTGCTGTCGATATGTTCGAGTTTCCGAACCCGAATCTGGAACGGGAAAATGTGAGTTCGATCGCCAGCAATCCCAACAGCCAGCTCCCAACAGCCACTCCCCCTACCACCCGTGGAAGTCGCCCCAGTTCGCCCCCAACGCGCATTTCAGACACGGTAATCCCCGCAGATGCCAAAAAACCCCCCGTGCCTAAACCGCGCCCACAAGCGAGTCCTAGACCGGGTAAACGCTCTGCACCTCGGAGCGTACCGCCGTTGGTGTATGCTACTCGCTTGCTGATTTTGGGAGTTGGGATAGCGGTGATTTGCGGCACGCTGCTGTCTGTGGTGAATGCTGTGAGTCGAGCATCGACTGTAGCGACAGAAGAACAAACCAGCACAGGGCAGAACAACCCAGCCGATAGCGCATCTGCGGCACCCGCAGCCCCAGAAGTGCTGCAACTGAATCAAGAATTAGGAGCTTTGAAAACGCAAGTTCAGGTTTTAGCAACAGAAAATCCTAGTTTGACAGCCGGAATATTTCTAGTCGATTTAGATACTGGAAGTTACCTAAATTTTAATGGCGATAGTGCTGTTGCTTCAGCTAGCACAATTAAAGTGCCAATTTTAGTAGCTTTTTTCCAAGCAGTAGATGAGGGCAAAGTGCAGTTAGATCAGATGCTGACGCTGAAGTCCGAACACATTGTCGGCGGTTCTGGGGAGATGCAAGATCAGGCTCCTGGCAAGAAGTATTCGGCTTTGGAAGTTGCCCAAAATATGATTGTTGTCAGCGACAATACGGCGACAAATATGATGATTGAGCTGTTGGGAGGTGCTGAGGTGTTGAATCAGCTTTTTGCAAATTGGGGTTTGAGTACCACGGTTCTGCGTAATAATTTGCCAGATTTGGAAGGAACTAATACTACCAGTCCGAAGGATTTGATTAATATCATAGCCCAGGTGGATCGGGGGAATTTGGTTTCGGTGAAATCGCGCGATCGCATTTTGCAAATCATGCGCCAAACTCAAAACGCTTCTTTGCTGCCCAAAGGTTTAGGCGAAGGTTCAGTTATTGCTCACAAAACCGGCAACATTGATACAATGCTAGCGGATGCGGGGATGGTGGATTTGCCGAACGGTAAGCGTTATTTAGTGGCGGTGATGGTGAAGCATTCACCGGAAACGGAGAAGCCAGCTCAAACATTAATTCGGGAGATTTCTCGGATTAGTTACCGCTATTTGAACGGTGAGGAAACCCCAGACGATTCACAAGTGAAAATTAAAAATTGAAAATTCAACCGGGTTTTTCGGACAAGTCTCGTAGACTTTATCAAACTATAAATCAGTTTGTATTATGAAACTAAGCATCCGCCTTGCTTGTCTGGTAGCGCTCTCAACTTTATCCGTTGGAGTCTCCCCCTCCTTGAGTAATGCTAATCCTGCTCCTGAATATGAGACGGACGGCGTGAGAGCGATCAACAATAATATCGAACTCAATCGGGCAAAAAACTTAGCTCGTCAAGCAGCAGAAAGGGCTAATGGGGGTTTAGGCAACTATCGAGCTGAAGCTTCTATGCACGGTACTTCTAAGGAATCGCCGTTCGTTGACAATGGCGATGGAACTTGGACTTTTACTTTTAAGGGTTCCAAGCCTGGTTCGTCTGTCTTTACTGTAGAAACGGTTGTTACGGTTTCCCAAGATGGGAGGGTGAGAGTGGATTACAACGGGCAAATTCGCCAGTGATCTCAATTTTGAACAACTTTGCAAAGAGCTAAGTAGATCGACTTGCAAACACATAATATCGTTTCCGGTTAAACGAATCGCACACCGGAATTGATATAACACCGAGATAATAATAGCCCAGTATACCCGGCTATGCAGTTTCAATCCCCGATCGGGATTTAAGTTAACGGCATTTTTTCCGTTTGTTACAATCAAGGGAATTCCCATCCTCACATCAGCACTAATGCAAATTATCCTAGAAGTTCCCGAGATCCTTGGCGAAAAACTGCAACAATTGGGCGATCGTCTCCCGGAAGCCCTGGATCGCGCACTTCGGGAACTCGCCCCCGCAGAAACCATCCCCTACCAAGACGAGCGCCAAATCGTCGAAGTGCTAGCCAGTCAACCCAGCCCAGAAGAAATCCTCGCAATCCGCCCCACACCTGCATTGCAAGCCCGCATGAGCGAACTGCTCGATCGCAATAAATGTGGCACTCTTTCGGCCAGAGAGGAAGTCGAACTCGATCGCTATTTGCTGTTAGAACATTGGGTGCGTTTAGCTAAAGCTCACGCCTACAAACGCTTACAGACAGAAGCATGAGTTATGTACCAGCATCTCTGCGTCGGCTAGTGACCCAACGCGCCGGAGACCAATGCGAGTATTGTCGATTTCCCCAAACGGCTTCACTCTTTGCCTTTGAAATGGAACACATCATTGCTGAAAAACATGATGGGATCACCGAAGCTGAAAACCTAGCGTTATCCTGTCCTTGCTGCAACCGTTTCAAAGGAACTGACCTAGGTTCGATCGACCCTGAGACACGACAGCTAACTCCCTTTTTTAATCCCCGTGTCCAGGAATGGTCAGACCATTTTCGGCTAGAAGGAGGAGCAATCGTCCCACGGACACCAGAAGGGCGCGTAACCGCTAAAATTCTGCAATTTAACCTCCTAGAACGCATCTGCGAGCGCGAGCAACTTATCAGTATTGGGGAATACCCAGCACCCCACCCACAAACCACATAAACAGTAGGTGATTATATGAAATCAACCCAACGATGCAGATTGTAGCAAGAATTTAGAGAATGGGTATTACAAAACAAATGAATAATTTTAATTGTGAAAAAACCTTATAACTGGAATAGTCTTATAAACTCATTGGGAGATTGTAATTCCCCGTATGCTTATATAGTAGCTTATTATCTTTCAAGATTTGATAGAGATGGTTATCAGAAATTGGGATTTGGTAACATGACTGATACCCATGAAAAAATAGGCTCTCTACTTGGAATTTCCGCTAATACAATCAAAAATTTTAGAGATGCCTTTGATACTTATCATGAAAATAGACGTAGAGGCTGGTGGCAGAGAGAGTTATGGCGTTTTGAGAAAGAAATTTATGAAGGATTTAAAGAATATTCTGAAGAATAACTCTATGTTTTAGTTTGCAAAATTTTAACCACACCAAAGCTGGATTTTGAACAGCTTTTTGATTCTTTTAGTGTATCAGATGATACGCTAATCTTTCCTGATGAAGTCGGAGAAGTAGAGGAAACTCAAACTTTTAAAGAAGGTTCTATCCGTCAAATACAAGTTAATGCTTATGAAAGGAATAATCCCGCTCGCAAAAAATGTATTGAATATTATGGGCTAAATTGTTATATTTGCCACTTTAACTTTGAAAAACTTTTTGGAGAAATAGGTAAAGGTTTTATTCATGTTCACCATATAATACCTTTATCTGAAATTAATCAAGAATATGAAGTTAATCCTATTCAAGATTTACGTCCACTATGTCCTAACTGTCATGCGATGATTCATAGGAAATATCCTCCATTTACTATTGAAGAAATTAAAGATTTACTTAGTAAAAACTGACTTTGTAGATAGCTGGGGGGGTAACAACCAGCCTGAAACCCAGAGGTGGTGAGGATTGAGCCAATGTGTGGTAAAAAAAGATAGGCAGCATAATTGCTACACGCTTGCCTATCCAAAAAATAATGATACCAACATTTTACCAGACTCATTTAAAAAAACAACTGACATCAGCTCAGTTTCTTGTGATGACAACTTTGCCCATTGTGATGCAATCAGAAAAACAAGTGAGATTAGAACGGCTCTCCCGGGTATTCCCTTACCCAATTACAACGGAAAGTCGGCGTAGAAAACTACAAAGATTTCTGGATTTACCAACCTTAACTATCTCATTAATTTGGTTCCCATTAATTACTTATTGGTTGACCACTTATTGCCGCATTGGTACTCGTTTATTAATCGCAATCGACCGCAGTCAATGGGGGTGCATTAATCTCTTTATGGTTAGCCTGATCTGGGAGCGAAGAGCAATTCCATTATACTGGTCGCTGTTGCCAAAATTAGGAAACAGTAACTTCGAGTCACAAACTACCAATTTAGAGCAAGTTTTACAATTATTTTCAGAATATAAAGTGATCGTTTTAGGAGACCGGGAATTTTGTTCTGTTGATTTGGGAAACTGGCTTAAGGAAAAGGGTGTGTCTTTTTGCTTAAGACTGAAAAAGAATCATTGTATCGAAACAGAACATTTAGTTTGGCAACGGTTGGATGAATTAGGAATAGTACCCGGAACTTCTTTGTATGTTCAAGGAAAAAGAGTGAGGAAAACTCTACCTACTACCGGATTTGAGCTTGCTTGTAAGTGGAAAAGGAAATATGGGAAATATGAAGTTAAAGAAGCCTGGTTTATTCTCACGGACTTAGGCTCGTTGGGAGCAGCGCTCAATGCTTATAAGCAGCGGATGGGCATTGAAGAAATGTTCCGAGACTGTAAAACAGG
>NZ_JAUBRM010000013.1:0-101189 GCF_036701905.1 Microcoleus sp. MON2_D5 | reverse complement strand
CATCAGGAATCAGATCTCCGCAGAACTTGCAGGAATGGAAAAAAAAATCTGGGTCGGTTCGTCAAGAAAATCAAGAAGCAGAACCCAGAAAGCGACGTAGAAGTGTGGTCAATGGACGAACATCGGCTCGGATTGAAACCTGTGTTGAGGCGAGAATGGGTGGATGAGTTTAGTAATGCTACGGCTGTGGTTAACTGACGGTTTCAATGGTTATGGTTATATGGTTCCGTACATCCGAGTAGCGGAGAAACCTATTGGTGGATACTACCGTTTGTCAATAGCCAGCTTTTAGAGCGAGTTTTAGCAGATTTTGCCCGACATTGGAAAGTAGGCTCGAAAAAAAGAATGGTTTTAGTAGTGGATGGAGCCGGATGGCATTTTAGTGAAAGCGTGAAAATCCCCGACGGCATACATTTATATTGTCTGCCTTCCCACTCACCCGAACTGCAACCTGCTGAAAGACTGTGGCCTGCAGACAAATGAACCGATAGCCAACCGCTGTTTTAAAAGCTTAGATGAATTAGAAGCTGTTTTATTTGAACGATGTCGAAAACTGTTAAATCTCAAACAGCTAATTAGTGGTTTGACTCATTTCTATTGGTGGCCGGAGGAAAAATGTTAATACTGGTCAATCGACCGGACATGATATAACGAGGGTTGCATCAACTAAGTTGTTAATTTTTTGAAAAAAATTGTATCCGACCAAAGGTACAGATGCCCAGCCAGGATTGCACTGCTCTACAATTAGTAAAACTTTTAATTTTTTATTACTCATTTGTTGGCTACTCAGGGGTGGACTTTCTGGGACGTTAGCTGTAATTCTAGCTGGCTGAATTAATAGAGTTGGTTGTTTTGTATTCGATTAGCTTGCTCTGCTGCCCCAGCAATCGGCGCTGGTGAAACTGGATTTGACCTTGTACCTGGGGAAATTTGGCTAATACACATGAAAAAGCGTAGATGGCTGCGTCTTTAGTTGTGAGATCCCGATGCTTTATATAATAGTTATAGGTGCGATAGGTTGCTAAGGGGTAACCACTCAATAGTAAAAAGCTCCAGCCTTTTGTCGGCCATGTCATTGCCAAGGCTAGGGCTGGCAAGACTAAGCCCCAAAACCAGGTGCTGCGGGTTTCTTTGACCCAATGGCGCTCCGGTTCGCTTCCGTGCATCCAGGAACCCTCGGCGTAGGCGTGACCCGCTCTTTGAGCGCGTTTCCACCACTGAGCGAAACAGGTCATTTGCGCGTCGTGCAGGGTCATTTCTGCATCTAAGCGGAGGATTTTCCAACCTTTTTGGCGCAACCGCACGCACAGTTCTGGTTCTTCGCCGGCTATTAGTGCAGGATTGAAACCCTCGACTTGTTGAAATGCTGAGGCGCGCATCATGGAATCGCCACCGCAGGCTTTGGTTTCGCCGACGGGGGTATCCCACTCGATGTCGCACAATTGGTTGTAGATGCTGGCTTGGGGGTATCGTTCGCGCCTCCGCCCGCATACTGCTGCTACCTCAGATTTGGCGGCGAGTTCGTTGTAGGCCCGATCGAGCCATCCATCAACTACTTCGCAGTCACCGTCCACAAATTGGACAAATTCGATGTCTGGCGCTAGTTCCAGCAAGCGGGCAAAGCCTTCGTTTCTGGCGCGTGCTGCGGTAAACGGTATAGATAAGTCTAGTTCTACTGTATCGGCTCCGATCGATCGGGCTAACTCTAGGCTACCGTCTGTTGAGCCGGAATCGACATAGACGACGCGGGCAACTTTATTGGTGGCCGAGACTAGGCATTGGCGGAGGCGCTGCCCTTCATTTCGTCCGATCGCTACTAATCCAATTTGTTTCAAGTTTTACCTCTTGAATTCGACTACTGAGTAGTTCGTTTTATATTTTAATAAAAGTCCAGCTAATTTCCTAATTTTTCTGCGACTTCTAGAAATTATTTTTCAGACTTCCTGGGTTTTTTTTTCGATAATTTTTGCGGGAATTCCCACTGCGGTTGCACCTGGTGGCACGTCACAAATCACCACAGCATTAGCACCAATCAAAGCATGATCGCCGATCGTTACGGAGCGAATAATTTTCGCTCCTGCACCGATATCGACGTGACCGCCGATTTTCACATCAGCAACAATTGTCACCTGTTGAAGAATCAGACAGTTAGGGCCAATGGAAGCACTGGGATGAATGACAATGCCATTAGGATGAGGCAGCAGTAGTCCTCCTTGTAGTTGGCAGTTTAAAGGGATGTCTGTTGCCGTTACAACGCTCCAAAATCGATGCTGGATAACGTTCCAACGGCATAAAATATATCCTGCAATTCCACCCTGCTTCTGCCACTTTTGATAGTGGCGGATAGATTTGAGCAGTTGGTGACTGGGTTCCCACCACTTGCTAGATTTTTCGCGGATCCAGTCTGCTTCTGTAGCAGAAATGATTGACTCAACCATTGTTTGTGCAGTGTTTTAATGATGTAGACTATTGTGCTTATTTGTGAAGTTTACCTTGAGAGGAATCTCTAACTTGAGTAGGGAGAGTGCTTGAATCTCCGCAGAGTTAGGTTGACTTTTTAATCAATCTACCTAGGCTTATTTGTTAAAATTTGGTTGTGCCAAAGCCATCGATCGCGCCTCCATTGAAGCTGATGTATCACTGTATAGTGTGACACCCGCAACTGTACGAGCTGTGGTTCGATTTTGAGGCACTGTAAGTTGCTTTTATGCCGATCTAGAGTTGTAGAGTCCTGACGAAAGAGTGTGTTCTAACAACCACTGCCGATTTTCTTCGCTACCGTCGATCCAACGTTCAATCATCAATGCCCATTTCACCGGAATTTGTAACCTTTTCCAGGCATCAGCTGCCACCAATGAGATACTTTCATAAAGAGCCGAGTCTGACAGCAATTTTTCAATCTGTGCCGCTAAATCTCTAGAGTCGCTAGCCGAAAATATCATCGCATTCTCTTGATGTTTTAAGTTGTTCTGAAACATTGGGTGATCTGAGGCAATAATAGGAGTTCGAGAACACAGAGCTTCATAAATTGTCATTGGGACTCCTTCTGCATATGCATGGCGACTGGGAATGACAACTAGGTCAGCTTCTCTCATCAGATGTACTACACGATTGTTTTCCAACAGTCCCAGGAACTGTACCCGGTCTTCTACTTGCAATTGTTTGGCTTGTTTGGTAAACTTTTCGATTTCGCCTCCACCTGCTATCTTTAAATTCATTGATAAATTCTTGGCTTTTAACTTGGCTACGGCTTCTATAACATCGCCAACGCCTTTAGATTCTGTAATGCTGCCGATGTAAACTAGATCCCAAGTGCTTTTACCAACTGGCAGTGTTTTCTGTGTGAACAAATCTGGGGTAACAGTAGAAGGCCAATCCCAAGGAATTATTTTACTCGATTTTACACCTATTTTTTTAATAGATAGGCATGAATTAATACCGTGATTTCCTATCCATTCTATTTGATTGTTATTTAATAGGCTAGCTAGCCAATAATTTTTAATTTTCTTGCGCAAACCTTCGGTTGAAAAAGAGTCTGCTAACGTTGCTATTGTTTTAACTTTGTGTCGGATTGCCCATTGAAAAATTTCTCCTATCGGGGTTCGCAAAACTAAATGAGTAGGCTTTTGTTCTGCTATCAAGCGAAGTAAGTTTTTCATCGGAATTTTACCTTGAAATCCGGTACCGATTGCTCGTACTCCATTTGCTAAAACTCGATTGTAAGGTTCGGCTGTTAAGCAACAAATAACTGTAACTTCCTCCATCAGCTTGCCAATTTCAGCAACTGCGTCAACCGAATATTTTTGAGCAGAGTATGTTTCTCCTTTACCTTCAGCAAAGCGTTCAAATGATTCGCGGTAATCGCCGGCATACTGGACTATTAATAAACGCATTTTACTAGCCTTCCGTTGTCAACTGACTTGATTGATTTTAGCATTAACTGTCGGAATTTTTAGTAGATTGAAGAATCTTGGCTGGGATGCCCACTGCTGTTTTGCCTGCGGGAACATCTGACAAGACGACTGCATTGGCACCGATATTTACATCGTCACCCAGGTTTACCTTGCCGAGGATTTTCGCGCCGGCACCGACGTTAACCCGATCGCCCAATTGAGGGGATTCTAGCGGTTTGTCCAAATAGCGGTTTCCCAACGTTACACCTTGGCGGATAATGCAGTCGTCCCCGATCGTACAATATCCGTGAATAATAATAGCGTTTTGATGTTCAATCACCACCCGCCGCCCGAGCTTCACAGTGTAAGGCAAGTCTATCCCGTAACTATTGCGGACTTTTCGGTAGAGTGAGCGATAAATAATGCTCAAAGGCGCTCGAAGTAATTTCGGTTCTATTTGCATTCTCCAGACCCCAAAACGCTGCACTGCTACAGCGCGAAATCCCGGTTTTGTCCAATCTCGACCATGAGCAATCCAGTCTTCTTTAATTTGCTGCCACAGTCCCAGGCCGGGGCCTTCTACTTGATTTTCACTCGTGATTAAGTTTTGCTCAGTTACCATAAGCTCTAATTCACACTATTTCTTGTTTACTCTATTGCTAGATGCCGACGATATTAATTGGTTTCTCAGGTTTTTGAGGAAGGAGCAATCTGCTTTTATCGATCGAGAATACTAATTTCTCGGCTGCATCATAAAATATTTTGCTTGCCTAGGTTAACCTGGTTTAGTTGGCTTTGACCGATTTACCAACTTTCTTTAAAAGTTTTTGGATTTTTCAATCTTACCCCCCTTAAAAAATACACTATTTAATACAAAATCCCTCAGCAATTGTGGTGGATCGCTATCTGGTTTGCCTTGAAGTACGCGGCGCACCCTCCAGGCTGCAAAACCCGAAGCCCAGGATACATCAGTTAATGCTGTGTAAACCAAGCCGTAATTTTTGATAAAGTACCTACGCCGGGAATCAAACCAATAGGTGGGTCGCCTCTTGGCGGGCTTTTTGGTGTCAGTGACGCCTGAGCTTTGGCCGACTAAGTGGACAACGCGACTTTCGGGTACGTACCAGCAACTCCAGCCAGCTTTGTTCGCTTGCAGGCAAAAGTCCATTTCTTCGCAGTACATGAAATAAGCTTCATCCATCAAGCCAATCTTTTCAAATACTTCGCGACGGACGATCATGCTGGCTCCAGCTACCCAATCAGTTTGACAGGTTTCTTGGGAAATGGGAGGCGCTGCGGCCCAGTTGGCTAATAACTTGGATATAAAGCCTGTGCGCCAACCAAAATCGAGTTCGGTCAAGAGGTTGTGAAACCGAAAAGCTGACTCCTGGGGAGTGCCGTCGGGGTCTTCCAAGCGGCTGCCGGCGATGCCGGCTTCGGGGTGGGAGTCCATGAAATCGACGAGGGCTTTTAAGGCACCGGGGCGAACAATGGTGTCTGGGTTGAGCAGCAGGAAGTAAGGGGGGGGATTGGTGGATTGGAGGGCGGGACGGATCAGGGCGTTGTTGCCGAAGGCAAATCCGCCGTTGCGGTCTAGGGGAACGAAGGATGCCCATTCGCTCCAGCCTTCTGAGGCGATCGCGCTGGCAATTTCTTCGACTGATCGATCGCCTGAAGCATTGTCGGCAACTGCCACCCGCATACCGGGCAGCGATTGCACTTCGCTAACTAGAGAGCGCAAGCAGTCAATTGTCAAACTAGAGGTTCGGTAGTTAACAATGACAACCAGCAGTGGATACGGGTGATTGGACTCGCGGGCATTGGACATAGGTGCGGTTGTTTGTTTAACCACTTTTTAGCTCAAGTTGTACCCATCTGGCAAGCAGGAGCGCTCGCTAATAGTATTTTTAGTTGTTTGGGTGAGGGAGACAGTTTTTTCGGCCATATTTCGGAAGTATCGCCGATCTGGATCAAAGTCGATACTGCCTGTAGGCTTGACTGGCGGCTCGGTGCAGCAGCGAATGCCGGTAAACTAACCCCTTAGCGTCATCGGAATAGCCCCCGCCAATCACGCAGGCAACGGGATAGCCGCCAGCCAAACAGGCCATCAAAACTTGCATTTCCCGGCGAAATAAGCCCGTATCAGTTAAAGCTAATTTTCCCAGTTTGTCACCGTGATGAGGGTCTACTCCAGCATCGTACAGAACTAAATCTGGCTTGACATTTGAAAGCACATCAGGTAAGAATTTATCCAAGGTTTGTAAATATTCGTCGTCCTCCATACCCACAGGCAAAGATACATCTAAATCGCCCTTTTGTTTAGTGCCGGGAAAATTTACTTCGCAGTGCATTGAGAAAGTAAAAACGCTGCTGTCATCTTGGAATATTACGGCGGTTCCGTCTCCTTGGTGGACATCTAAATCGACAATTAAAACTTTGCGAACTAAACCATTTTTTTGTAAGACGCGAGAGGCGATCGCCAAATCATTAAAAATACAAAAACCAGACCCAAAAGCAGGGAAGGCGTGATGAGTTCCGCCCGCAGTATTGCAAGCCAAACCGTAGTCTAAAGCGAGCTTGGCAGTTAGTACAGTTCCTGCAACCGCAGTGCAAGTGCGATTAACAAGGGCGCGACTCCAAGGCAGACCAATTCGCCGAGTCGCTTTGTTATCGAGCGTCCCGTTGCAGTAAGCTTGAACATAGGAGTGGTCGTGGACTAATTCAATCCATTCTTGAGGGGGAAGTTCGGGAGCGTGAAATTGCGATTTATCTGCTACCCCCTCCGCGAGCAGCATCTGGTAAAGCATCCGAAACTTTGCCATCGGGAAGCGGTGATCCGGTGGCAGAGGTGCAACGTAATCTTCGTGGTAAATAATTGGTAAGTCCATTAAAATTATTGTATAACGAATGAATCTCCAATTGAAAGCCTGCAATCTCAAATTTAAATTCGCTGGAGAACCTCTATATGCAACAACTAAAAACAGTCTGGCAGTCCGGCAGCAGCCACCCCGAAAATGGTGACAACCTCCATAATATCAGTGAGTGGTGGGGCAACCTCAACGGCAAAGAAATTAGCTGGGTAGAGCGACTAATTCCGCAAATCGGCGGTCTGAGCGAAATTCACTGGCACCCCCAGCGTTTTGACGAAACATTTGTGATAGTCAATCCCGAAATTCGGGAGCAAACTCTCTATTGGTCCACACCCGATTCTGCCGTCCAACGTAACAACACTGTTGACAAATTAGAACTTGACAACTTGCAACAGCAATTGTACATCTATCCTCAGTTGGAATCGGAACTGGTAATTCGCGTAGGCATTCCCGAAGTTAAATATCAAACACTTGAATTAAACAATCCCGAAATCGCCTTGGGCGAAGATAATATGCTGCTGCTGTGGGAATCTGACCAAGAACTAGAAATTAAAATTTACTTCAGCCATGAAAATTTTGCTAAACTTAAGGAATTGCTGGCATAGAAAAGACGGAGAAAATAGTTGATATGGTAGGCTTGGGGTGCGGGATGAGCGATGTATACTCTTAGTCACCTATAAATATCTTAAGACTTGTGGACGGGTGCGTCGAAACCGAGTTTTTTCACAGCCATACTTCGTTGCAGCCTGGGGCAAGGGAGCATCTCATATTTGTAAAAACACTTCTTCTGGCTCCTTCCTTCTTCCTCTTTCCTCCTGCCTCCTGTCTCCTGGCTCAAAACTCCAATTTCTAGCTTGGTTGCTTTCGTTGAGATGCTCCCTGGGGCAAGAGTAAAAACCCGGTTTATTCGCCTCGCACTGCGTCCAGGTATGTATATGTGCTAAAACTTTTTGAAGATGGCAGCAAAATGTCAAGAAACTTGCGTTACCCTCCTGGGATCTTTAATGCTAAAGTCAAGTAAAAAAAACTGTCCCAGGCGGCTCAACCTGGTTGTACAAAAATACGTTGTCGCAGCCCTTGAACAAAGTTAAAAAACCCGGTTGCTTTGGTGTGGAGTGCCTAAGCGATGATTGTTTTTCGGCAAACTTAATTTGGACAGCAAATAAGGGGATTTTTGTGGGCAATTAAATATAATTAAAATACGGTTAACTTTAGTTGCTAACTTAAGACTAGCAACAGCAACTAATAAGTTCAAAGTAGAAAATGTGCGTTATTTAATGAACTAATATCTAAAATTACTCTTTTTGTTGCTGAGGTAAAAAAGTGTTTAATAAAGAATAATTACGATCGGAAAGGAATCGCTAAACATATTAAATTATCAACCTGCTGCTAGCACTAAAAAATTCACAGTAATCAGACAAAAATGATATTAGATAAAGGAAATATTCAAATTTTAATTATTGACGATCAGCCCCAAAACCTGCGGTTTATATCAGACATATTGACGAAAGAAGGGTATAAAGTTCAGCGGGCAATTTCGGGAGAAATGGTGGTTAATGCTAATTTAACCGTCCTCCCAGACTTAATTTTGCTAGATATTGCCATGCCCAAAATGAACGGCTATGAAGTGTGCGCCCGACTGAAAGCTAACGAAAAAACTAGAGAAATCCCGGTTATTTTCTTGAGCGTTTTTGAGGAAACTTTTTACAAAGTCAAAGCTTTTGAAGTCGGCGGTGTTGACTACATTACTAAGCCTTTTCAAGTGGAAGAAATTTTAGTGCGGCTCGAAAGTCAATTGACTATACAACAGCTATCAAAACAATTAAAACAGCAGAATGCCCAACTGCAACAAGAGGTAGAATTTCGCAAGCGAACAGAACAATCACTCCGGGAAAGCAAAGCACGGTTGCAGAAATTGGCAGTCAATATACCGGGAGTTCTTTATCAATTTATAAAGAAGGCCGATGGAAGTTTCAAGTTTGAATATATTAGTTATGCTTGTCGGGAGATTTACGAATTCGAGAGTGAAGAAATATTAAGAGATCCCGAATTTTGCTTCTCTCAAAATCATCCAGATGACCAAGATTATCTGGTCAAAAAAATTGCTACTAGCGCCCAAACTTTAGAACCTTTTGCCTTTGAATGGCGGATTATTACACCGTCGGGTAAACTCAAATGGCTGCAATCTAATTCTCGGCCAGAAATACGCGATAATCGCGATATTGTTTGGTATGGCGTAGTTTTTGATATCAGCGATCGCAAGCACGCAGAAATAGAAATGGCGGGAGCTAAAGCTGCTTTAGAACGGCAAGTTCAACGAGAATTGTTAATTGCAAAAATAACTCAAGAAATTCGCTCAAGCTTGCAGCCAGAACAAATATTTCAAATAGCTGCAACTCAAATCGGTCTGGCATTCTGCGCCAATCGCTGTTTGATTCATACTTACGTTACTACCCCCCAAGTCGATATTCCTCTGGCGGCAGAGTATCTCGAACCCGAGTGCGAATCTATTCGGAACGTACCTGTTCCAATTTGGGGCAATCCTCACGTCATACAAATGATGATACAAGATCTGCCGATCGCCTCCAACAATGTTTATTCAGACCCTCTGTTGCAAGCTGTTCAACCGATTTGCCAGAAGGTTGGGTTAAAATCAATGCTGGCAATTCGCACTTCCTACCAAGGCATGGCAAACGGCGCTATCTGTTTGCACCAGTGCGATCGTTACCGGGAATGGACTTCCGAGGAAATCGACTTATTAGAAGCTGTGGCGGCTCAAGTAGGGCTCGCTATCGCTCAAGCTAAACTGATCGAACGAGAAAAAAACCGAATTCAGCAGCTCGATCGGCAAAATAAAGTGCTGCAAGCAGAAATTCGCACCCGTGTCCGCGCCGAGCAAGCTCTGCAAGAATCTGAAACAGAATTGCGGGCGATTTTTGCTGCCATGACTGACACAGTTTTAGTGAGAAATGCAGAAGGGCGCTGCATCAAAATTGCCCCGACAGCATCAACAAATTTGGTGAAACCTCCCAGTGAAATGATTAACAAAACCGCTCATGAAGTCTTGCCGCAACCTATAGCAGATTTAGTATTAAATGCCATCAAACAAGCTCTAAAAACGAAGCAAACCCTCAATGTTGAATATAGCTTTAAAATCGGAGAGCGCGAAGTTTGCCTAGACGCTAAAGTTTCTCCACTTACTCCTGATTCAGTAATTATCGTAGCCAGAGATATTAGCGTTCGCAAACAAACAGAATCCGCACTCAGAGAGAGCCAGCACTTCATTCAAGCGATCGCCGATTCCAATCCCAACCTATTGTACGTTTACGATGTAATTGAACAGCGGAATGTTTATACCAACCGACAAATTTCGACGATACTCGGATACACCGCCCAAGAAATACAAGATATGGGTACAGCAATGATGCCAATTCTGATCCACTCCGACGATTGGCCAAAGTTTTTTGAAAGCGTCCAAAAAGTAGATGAAGCCAAAGACGGCGATATCATTGAATCTCAATACCGAATGAAACACAAAAACGGTGAATGGCGATGGATGCACACTTGGGATACAGTATTTCTCAGAACAGCCGATGGTAGACCCAAACAAATTCTCAGCACTGCTAATGACATCACAGACCGCAAATTAGCCGAAGAGAAACTGCTAGCATCGCAGCGAAGAATCTCGTTTTTATTGCAGCAAACGCCGATCGCCATTATCGAGTTAAACCTCAATTTAGAAATTATTACTTGGAATCCCGCAGCCGTTGCTATTTTTGGCTACAGTGAGCAAGAAGCGATTGGTCGAGTCGCCTCCGATTTTATCGTACCTGAAAGCTACCACCCGCAATTATCTGAGATTTTCAATCATGACTTGAATGCCAAATCCAGCGGCACTACCGAAAATCGGACTAAAGACGGCAGAATTATCATCTGCGAGTGGTACAATACTCAGCTAATTGACGATAACGGTACAGCGATCGGCATTGCTCTAATGGCTGTAGATATTACCGAACGCAAGCAGGCAGAAACCGAACTGCAAGAAAGTGCTTTACGACAAAGAGCGATCGCCCGCATCATTGAAAGAATGCGGCAGACTTTAGATATCCGAGAAATTTTTTACGCCACAACCCGAGAATTGCGCCAAACCATGAAGTGCGATCGAGTCGCCATTTACCGTTTCAATCCAGACTGGAGCGGCGAATTTGTAGCCGAATCCCGTGACCACAAGTGGGTTTCTTTCATCCAACAACAGGAACTCGATTCTCACTTTACTGAAGGCGCTTTAGACAGCGAACGTTGCGTTGTCAAAGAATTAGATAGCCCCTCACAAGAAGTAGGCGATACCTATTTGCAAGAAACCCAAGGCGGAGTTTTCAGCCGAGGTACAACTTACCTTTGTGTCCCAGACATTTACAAGCAAGGATTCGATATTTGTTACATCCATTTGCTAGAAAAATTTCAAGCTAAATCCTACATTATTGTGCCAATTTTCTGCGGAAAAACGCTCTGGGGATTACTAGCATCCTATCAAAATTCAGCTCCCCGCCAGTGGAGCAAAGCTGAAATCAACGTTGTAGTTGATGTAAGCACTCAGCTAGGAGTAGCATTACAGCAAGCGGAATTGCTCGCCCGTACTCAAAGGCAGTCAATGGAACTGATTAAATCCAAAGAAAACGCCGAAGTTGCCAACCGCGCCAAAAGCCAATTTCTAGCTTCCATGAGCCACGAACTCCGCACACCTCTCAACGCCATTCTCGGTTTTTCCCAAGTAATGGCCCGCAACAGTTCTATCACGGAAGAACAAAAAGAATACATAGAAATTATTAACCGCAGCGGCGAACATTTGCTGGAACTCATCAATGATGTTTTGTCAATGTCCAAAATAGAATCCGGTCAAATTACTATCAATCCCAGCCGCTTTAATCTATACAACCTTCTCAACAGTCTCAAAGAAATGCTGCAACTAAAAGCAAACTCAAAAGGTTTGCACCTAATTTTTGAAAATGCCGAGGATTTGCCGCAGTACATTCAAACAGACGAAGCTAAATTGCGGCAAGTTTTAATTAACCTCCTCGGCAATGCGATTAAATTTACTCAACAGGGAACCGTTACTTTGCGCGTCAGCAGCCAAGCTGAAAAAGACGCCACCGAAGAAAACAAATCCCTATTGTCTTTTGAAATTGCCGATACGGGCCCCGGCATTTCTCCCTTGGAACTTTCCACATTATTTAAGCCCTTTGTACAAACCGAAACTGGTCGAAAATCCATGCAGGGAACTGGTCTGGGGTTGCCGATCAGCCAACAGTTTGTCCGGATTATGGGAGGTGATATTGCTGTTGAAAGTCAACTCGGTCAAGGCACAACTTTCAGCTTTAATATCTGGGTTAACTTAGTAACAGAAAGTGATGAACAAGAAAAATCACCGATTAAACAAGTTATTGCTTTAGAAGCCGGACAAGAAACTTATCGGATATTAATAGTTGAAGATGTAGCGGAAAATCGCCAACTGCTGCTTAAGCTGCTGGTACCCCTGGGATTTGAAGTCCGGGAAGCAACAAACGGTCAAGAAGCAATTGCTTTGCATTCAACTTGGAAGCCGCACTTGATATTAATGGATATGCTGATGCCCGTGATGGATGGGTATGAAGCGACAAGACAGATCAAAAAAACTCTAGAAGGTAGAGAAACAATAATTATTGCCCTGACTGCCAGTGCTTTTGACGAGCAGCGGCAAATAATTTTGTCGGCTGGTTGTAACGATTTGATCTGTAAACCGTTTCGGGAAGAGGTACTCTTTGAAAAGATAGCGCATCACCTCAACCTGCGTTATATTTATGAGAAAGAAAACTTATCTACTTCTTTTTCAACACCGACGCTGCTTAAAAGTTTGACCACCGAAGATTTGAGTGTAATGCCCACAGACTGGGTGGTCGAGTTGCACCGAGCAGCACTTTGTGTAGATGACCAGCGCATCCTCGAACTGATCGAGGAAATTCCCGAAACAGAGGCAAATCTCGCTAACGCTTTAACAGATTTAGTCGATAATTTTCGGATAGATATCATTATCGATTTAACTCAATTATATTATGATGAACGACCATCCATTACCAGTGACTCCTAAAGACATTCTGATCGTTGACGATATGCCGGATAATTTGCGACTTTTATCCACTATGCTGACATCTTACGGGTATCATGTCAGGAAGGCTATTAACGGACACTTGGCTTTGCAAGGGGCACAAATATCTCCTCCGGATCTAATTTTACTAGATATTAATATGCCGCAAATGAACGGGTATGAAGTTTGTGAGCAGTTAAAGTTAAGCGAAAAAACTAAAGATATTCCGGTAATTTTTATTAGTGCGCTAGATGACGTGCTGGAAAAAGTTAAAGCTTTTCAAGTAGGAGGAGTGGATTATATTACTAAACCTTTTCAAGTAGAAGAAGTCTTAGCCCGCGTCCAAAACCAACTTTCCCTTCGTTCGCTGCAATCCAAACTGCAACTGCAAGCTACGGAACTGCACGATCGCAATTCTAGATTGCAGGAAGAAATCGCAGAACGGCAGCGGGCTGAAGAATCAATCCGGTTTTTGCTGGAAACTACCCGGGCGATCGGCGAAGCTGTAGACTTTCACTCAGCTTTAGAAGTAATTTTGCACCATGTTGGCGAAACAATCGGATGGGATGTAGGAGAAGCTTGGATTCCCGATGCAGAAGGAACTGTGCTGCAATCTGCCCGGGGCTGGTATGCCAGCAACCCCAGCATGGAATCGTTCCGCAAGCAAAGCGAACAACTGACATTTGCCCGGAATATAGGGCTGCCGGGACGAATTTGGGCATCCAAGCAACCGGAATGGGTAGAAGATATTTCCAAGGGCTACCCGCATTTTTTCCGAAGTCAGATAGCACTAGAACTCGGATTCAAAGCGGGTTTTGGCGTGCCGATTTTGGTAGGCGATGAAGTATTGGCAGTGCTAGTTTTCTTTAAAATTTCGTCGGGTGGGAAAGACGCACGATTTATAGACGTTTTTAATGCAGTCGGCACTCAATTAGGTTCTTTAATTCAGCGCAAACAAGCAGAAGAATTGCTGCGTATTGCTCAAGAAAAATATCACAGTATTGTAGAAAATGCGATGGAAGGCATTTTTCAAAGCACGCCTTCAGGAGGCTATCTCAGCGCTAATCCAGCTTTGGCAAAATTGTACGGTTACGAATCCCCAGAAGAACTGATGTCCGACATTAAAAATATTGCTCAGCAACTGTACGTTGACCAGGAACGCCGCCTCGAATTCGTGGCTGCTATGGATGCTGACAATGCCGTTTTGGGGTTTGAATCTATGGTATGCCGCAAAGACGGGCGGCGGATTTGGGTGTCAGAAAATGTCCGGGCTGTTCGAGATGCAAAAGGTGAGCTGATCTACTATGAGGGTACTGTTTCGGACATTACCGAGCGCAAATTAGCACAAGAAGCCCTAAAAGTTCAACAAGAACAAAGCGAGAAGTTGCTGTTAAATATTTTGCCAAAACCAATAGCAGAACGTTTGAAGGCGGAGCAAAGCACGATCGCCGACAGTTTTGCCCAAGTAAGTGTTTTATTTGCTGATATTGTTGGCTTTACTGAGTTGTCTGCTAGAATGTCTCCCACCGAGTTGGTAAAGCGCTTGAATGTAATTTTTTCCCACTTCGACCAGTTAGCTGAAAAGTACGGTGTGGAAAAAATTAAGACTATTGGCGATGCTTACATGGTAGTCGGGGGATTGCCTACGCCGAGACAGGATCACGCCGAGGCGATCGCCCAAATGGCCCTGGGAATGCAGGCAAAAATAGCAAAGTTGTGCGCCGAGACAGGGGAAAAACTGGCAATTCGCGTCGGCATCAATTCCGGGCCGGTGGTTGCGGGAGTAATTGGTGTGAGCAAGTTCACTTATGATTTGTGGGGAGATACGGTGAATGTAGCGGCGAGGATGGAAGCTACGGGTTTTGCAGGCAGAATTCAAGTTACTGATGTTACTTATGACCTTTTGAAAGATAAGTATTTGTTTGAGAGGCGAGGCGTGATTCCGGTAAAAGGTAAGGGGAATATGATGACTTATTGGTTGCTAGAAAAAAACTAAAAATGGGAATTGGGCATGGGGAATTGGGCATGGGGAATTGGGCATGGGGCATTGGGCATGGGGCATTGGGCATGGGGTATTACAACAAATAACAAATAACCAATAACACATAACCAATAACCAATAACCAATAACCAATAACACATAACCAATAACACATAACCAATAATTCATGACTACTGACTACTGACTTCTGCTATGATGAAAGTAGTTAACGAAACTTTACATAATAGCCGTGACTGCACAACAATTAGTATCTGCAACGAGTTTTGAAAAGCTAATTTGGACTTGGAAAGGTCACAAAATCCAATATACCGTCCAAGGAACCGGCCGCCCTCTGATCTTGATTCACGGATTTGGGGCTTCGATCGGACATTGGCGGCAAAATATCCCCCCACTAGCGGCCGGTGGCTATCGCGTATTTGCTCTGGACTTGCTGGGATTCGGTGCTTCCGCCAAACCAGCCCTAGATTACACTCTGGAATTGTGGGAAGAATTGCTGACTGATTTCTGGGCGGATCTGGTACAGGAACCGGCGGTATTTGTCGGGAATTCGATCGGCGCTTTGCTGAGTTTGATGGTAGTCGCCAACCATCCAGAAATATCAGCAGGTGCAGTCTTAATCAACTGTGCTGGCGGGCTCAACCACCGGCCCGACGAACTGAATTTCCCGCTGCGAGTAGTAATGGGGACTTTTACTAAATTAGTTCGATCGCCCCTGATCGGCCCCTTTATGTTCAACAACATCCGCCAAAAACACCGCATCCGCAACACCCTGCGCCAAGTCTACGGGAACCGCGAAGCCATCACCGACGAACTCGTAGAACTCCTCCACGCCCCCTCCTGCGAGCCCGGAGCTCAACAAGTGTTTGCCTCGATTCTCACTGCCCCTCCAGGCCCTCAACCGTCAGAATTGCTGCCCAAAGTCGATCGTCCGTTATTGGTACTTTGGGGCGCAGACGACCCCTGGACGCCAATCGCCGGCAGCCAGATTTATCAACAATTGGCCGCCAACGATAAACCAGTGAAATTTGTGTCAATTCCCAACACCGGCCACTGTCCCCACGACGAGCGGCCGAGTGAAGTCAACGCTCTGATTTTGGACTGGCTGCTGGAATTGAAGTAAATTTTTTATGCTGAATCCAACCCTTGGGCGATCGACAAAAACCCCTGCCTTACAAAGGTTCAGCCTCGCTCCACCGCACCAGCACCCCGGCAGCAGCCGACTCAAAAAACAATTTTTGTAAAAAGTATTGACACAATTTCCTGAGTCAGCTATATTGATGGACGTGTGAGGAGCGAACCAGTAAGAGCACCGAGACGAAACACGGCCAGTCGTCGGTGCTCTTTCTGTTGGAACCCATTTTTAAGAGTTTGAAATTATCTATAAATTCACATCCAGAAGATCTGTAAGCCCGCCCCGCTTTCTTCATTTCTTCCTACCCTTCGGGAACGGCTTCGCCGAACGCGTTCTTAGCGTCTTCGCGGTTCGTTAAATAAATATTCGGATGTTGCAAACAAAGTAATTGACTGGACTTAATCTCGAAAAATCCGAAATTGTGGATTTTTTTTATAATCAAAATTTGATTGCATAGAACTCAAAACTAGAGAGTTATATAATAATAAATTGTCGCTGGGTCGGGGCGAGTTGATATACATTTTTTCCAAATGTCGCTAAACCCGCCCCTGCGGTATTCGTGCTACAAATATCAACGATCGCCCAAAACAAATTGTTCGATCGCAGCCGCCACCCCATCTTCCTCCACATCCGGCGCCACCCAATCAGCAGCAGCCTTCACCCCATCAGGAGCATTGCCCATTGCCACGCCCACACCCGCGTAGGCAATCATTTCTACATCATTAAAATTGTCGCCGATCGCCATCACATTCGCCGCCTGCAAACCCAAAAGTTCCTCCGCTAAATACTGCACCGCATCTCCCTTATTCGCCAAAGGATGGGTAGCTTCAAAAAAAGTAGCAACCGATCGAGTCAAATAAAGCTCCGCAGGCGTGTAGCGCTGCCGCATACTGCTGAGCAAGCCGTCGAGTACCCCCGGATTCTCGCACAAAGCCAAAACTTTCGTCGGTTCCCCCGGAAGATCTCGCCGCAAATCTTTAATCACCATTGGTTCAATGCCCGATCGTTCGGCATAAATTCGGGTAGCTGCGGTAATTTCCGGCACGTAAAGTTGATCCTCAATGTAGAAATGGATCGAAAGGAGCGGTCGCAAATGCGGTTCTTCAAAATAATCTAACAGTTGCAGAGCAGTTTGTTTCGACAGCGGCAAGTGCCGCAGCCGTTTTTGAGTAGCGTGATCTTGAATCCACGCGCCCTGGTAGCAAATCAGCGGCAATGTTGAGCCGATGTCGCGGTGAAAACGCAAAGCTGAGCGGTACATCCTGCCCGTAGCGACGGCCACTTTCACTCCCCGCGACTCGGCCGCCAAAATTGCCTGCTTGACTGGTTCTCGGATGGTATTTGACAAACCTGCGATCGTGCCGTCTATATCCACTACCAGCAATTGAATGTCTGCGGTGCCAAAAGCGCGATCGGTCGCATTAGCTGGATTTGAGGCAGTTATATTCTGCATGATTTTTTTAGATTTTAGCTGTTGATTTGCAAGCACCCATTTATTTTGCCACTGGCGGGATAGCAAAGTGCGACTTCTGATTTTTTGAAGACTAAAATATAGATAAGTAAATAAGCGACAAAAAAAGTATCGAGGAGAACTCTTTAGGGATGGTTTTAGCTCAGCTATATAATAGTAGCCAGTTTACTGCCGTAAAAACCGCACTGGATCGCGATGTGTATTTCCACTTACTTAATAATACTTGTGGCAAAAAAGAATGCAATTGTACGTCTGAGCCAAAACCTTATGTCATCAATCATTCCCAATCTAACATTTAAAATTGTATAACCAGATATTTCAAATTACCCCCAATATCATGATTTCTATCCCTGGATACCGCATTGACGAAGAACTTTATACAAACCCTCACACAGTTATTTATCGAGGGATGCAGCTTGAGGAAGAAAAACCCGTTATCCTCAAAACTCTCACGCCGACATACCCTACCCCAGCGCAAATATCCCAACTCCTGCACGAATCCGAAATTCTTAAAAATTTGAGTTTGCCCGGAATAGTCAAGCTTTACAAAATAGAAACATACAATCACTTTCCTGTTTTAGTTTTAGAAGATTTTGGTGGCATTTCCCTAAAAGACTTTCTCAGCAACAACCAGCTAGAGTTACAACAATTTCTGCATATTGGCATCAAACTAGCAGAAACTATTGGGCAACTTCACGAACACCACATTATTCACAAAGATATTAAACCCAGCAATATTATTGTCAATATCGAGACAGGAGATGTCAAGATTGCTGATTTTGCGATCGCCTCCCTGCTACCGGGCGAAAACCCCGCCCCCAGCCATCCCCATTTACTCGAAGGCACTCTCGCCTATATGTCTCCTGAACAAACGGGACGCATGAATCGGGCGATCGACTACCGCACCGATTTTTATTCTTTAGGCGTCACCTTTTACGAAATGCTGTGTGGCGAATTGCCTTTTCAGGCGATCGATCCCATGGAATTAGTACACTGCCATATTGCTAAAACGCCAGTTTTTCCTTGTGAAAACAGAAAGCAAAAAGTAGAAAGCAGAAGCATAGAAGGCAGAATCAATCAACTAGGAACCAAAGAGATTCCTCAAGTCGTTTCCGATATCGTCATAAAACTCTTAGCAAAAACAGCCGAAGACAGGTATCAAAGTGCTTTCGGACTTTTGTACGACTTGGAAAATTGTCTCGCTCAACTGCAAACAACAGGCAAAATTTCCCACATAACCCTCGGTGAACATGATCAGTCAAGTCACCTGCAAATTTCGCAAAAATTTTACGGGCGAGAAGCAGAAGTTAATATGCTTCTCAGTATTTTCCAGCGGATGAGGCGAGGCAATACAGAAATCGTGCTGATTTCGGGTGGTGCAGGTGTGGGCAAATCGTCGTTAGTATATGAAGTTTACAAGCCGATTCGGCGGGAAAACGGGTATTTTATTGACAGCAAATTTGAGCAATTTAAGCGCGATATTCCCTACGCTTTTTTGCTCCAAGCTTTTCAAGATTTGTTACGGCAAATTTTCACAGAGAATGCCGCACAAATTCATGTTTGGAAACAAAAAATTTTAAAAGCACTCGGCGGCAACTGCCAAGTAATTATTGAAGCTATTCCTGAAGTAGAACTGATTGTCGGGCCGCAGCCCCCCGTGCCCGATTTAGGAGCAAATGAATCTCAAAATCGCTTTAATTTAGTATTTCAAAACTTCATCCGCGTTTTTGCTCAAAAAGAACACCCCCTAGTAATTTTCCTCGACGACTTGCAGTGGGTCGATTCAGCCTCTCTCAAGTTAATAGAACTGGTAGCAACTGACCTAGAAACTCAATATTTATTAATAATTGGAGCTTATAGAGAGCAGGAAGTAGATGCAAATCATCCCCTAATGCTGACCGCCGAAGCAATTAAAAAAGCAGGCGGAACTGTGAGGGCGATCGCCCTTCCGCCGTTAGATATAAGCAGCGTCAACCAATTCGTTGCCGATACTTTGAACTGCGCCCCAGAAAAATCCCTAAGTTTAGCAGAATTGCTTTTCCGAAAAACCGCTGGAAATCCATTCTTTTTAACTCAATTGATTAAATTTCTTAACTCAAAAAACTTAATTCAATTTAAAGTTTTACCCTCGAATAATTTGGTCAAGCTAGCTGAATCTAACCTGTCGGCCTTAGCGCAACCAATCTCAGAGCAAATTGTGAAAAAATGCCATATCACAGGCGAGTGGCAGTGGGAGATCGAACAAATACAAGAAATGGGAATAACTGACAATGTTGTCGAATTAATGATAGATAACATTCAGAAACTTTCAGAGGCTACCCAGGAACTGCTTAAAGTAGCCGCTTGTATCGGAAACAAATTTGATTTAAAAACTCTCTCGACAATCGCCGAAAAACCTCTGGCGTCCGCAGCAACCGACCTCGGTGAGGCACTTCAGTCCGGTCTGATTTTGCTCGTGAATAACGCCTACAAAATGCCGCTCGCACTAGCAGCAAGCACAGAAGTAACAGACACAATATCTAGAGACTTTACCGATAAATTTTCCCTGCCAGTGGCTGATATTTTGAGCGCAACTTACAAATTTTTGCATGAGCGAGTGCAGCAAGCAGCCTATGCTTTAATATCCGATTCTCAAAAACAAGAAATTCATCTAAAAATAGGCAGTTTTTTATTACGCAATGCACCGCCAGAGCAATTAGAAGAGCATATTTTCGATACCGTAAACCAACTAAATTTTGCCAAAGAAATCATCACCAGCCAATTAGAACAACTTCATTTATGCAAATTAAATTTAATTGCAGGCCGCAAAGCAAAAGCAAGTGCAGCTTACGAACTTGCCCTGAAATATTTAACCGCAGGTATTGAACTGCTGCCCCCGGAAAGTTGGGAAACTGACTACGAATTGACTCTTGCACTCTACGAGTCAGCAGCAGAAGCTGCTTACCTCAATACCGACTTTGAGCCAATGGAAAAATGGGCGAAAATTGTCCTGCAACACGCAAAAAATGAACTAGACAAAATCAAAGTATTTGAAATCAGAATCATAGCTTGTGCGATGCAAGCCAAACTCCAAGAATCGGTAAAAATTGGTCGCGAAGCACTAAAAATGTTAGGAATAAACTTTCCCGAATCGCCGATTCCCCTCCACATTCAGCAAGCACTGGCTAAAACCGCAGCTTACTTAACCGGAAAGAAAATAGAAGATTTAATTAACTTGCCGATTATGACAAATCCGCACAAGCTAGCAACTATGCGCGTGCTTTCCAGTATGTTTTCAGCTACATTTATAGTTGAACCTGTGCTGCTGCCGCTGATTGTGTGCGAGCAAGTTAATTTATCTATTAATTACGGAAACTCTACTTTTTCTGCCTTCGGCTATGCTAATTACGGAGCCATTTTAAAAGGAATAGTTAGAGATATTGAATCTGGCGATCGCTTTGGTCAATTAGCTTTAAATTTGAGCGAGAGATTAAATGCGTTAGAATTCAAAAGCAAAACGCTTAATTTAGTAGCATTCATTTTGATGAACGGCAAGCATCACGTTAAAGACTCTTTGCCGCTATTAGAGGACGCCTATCAAAGCGCGCTAGAAAATGGGGATTTAGAATGTGTCGGATATGCAGCAGTAAATATTTGTCAGTCTTTGTATTTCATCGGTCAAGAATTGCCCCAACTGGAACGGAGAATGGTAAGTTACAACCATTTGCTGTTTCAACTCAAGCAAGAAACTGTCTTGAATTGGAATCAAATATATCGGCAAACTATTTTGGAATTGATGGGGAAATTGGAAAGTCCACACCTTATATTAGATGAAGCATACAGCGAACAAAAATTGTTGTCGCTGCTGTTGAAAGCTAACGATCGGGTGGGGCTACAGCACTTTTATGTGCAAAAATTAATACTAGCGTATTTATTTGGGGATACCGCTACAGCGCTAGAAAATGCAGCGCAAGCCGAAGTATATTTAGACGGAGTTGCAGGCTTTATTAATGTTTCTGAATACCAGTTTTACGATTCTCTAGCCCGCTTAGCAGCCTATCCATCTGCGACCAATGAGGAACAAGAAGAGCATATTTTTTACGCGGTCAGTAACCGGAAGAAACTGCAACAAAAAGCACTTTTGGCGCCCATGAATCTTCAGCACAAATGCGACTTACTTACGGCAGAAAAAGCGCGGGTTTTGGGCAATGTTGTGAGAGCAATGGAATATTACGATCGCGCAATTGAAGGAGCCCAAGAAAACGGATACATACAAGTCCAAGCGCTAGCAGCAGAATTGGCAGGAGCATTTTATCTATCGATAGGACGAGAAAAAAGTTCTAAAACTTACTTGACAGAAGCGCGTTATTGCTATCAGCGCTGGGGAGCAACAGCCAAAGCAGCGCATTTAGAATCGAAATACTCGCACTTGCTAACTTCAAGCTCGATTTCAACTAATATTGAAACTCACAAATCTACCAGCAGCGCTTCCACTACGAACGACAGTGCAGGCGTGCTAGACTTGACCACAGCAGTTAAAGCATCGCAAACCTTAGCCGGCGAAATAGTTCTCGACAAACTGCTGGCAAAAATGATGAAAATTGTTATTGAAAATGCGGGGGCGCAAACAGGCTTTTTAATACTAGAAAAAGAGGGTCAATGGGTGATTGAAGCATCAGGCTCTGTAGATGTCGATCGCGTTGCTGTCATGCAATCAATTCCGATAGATTTTGTAGCCGACGATCGAGAAGTAACTTTGCTGGCAGTTGCAGTTGTGAATTACGTCGCCCGCACCCAGCAAAGTATAGTTTTAAACGATGCCAGCCGCGAAGGACAATTTACTCGCACACCCTATATAATGGCTGTTCAACCTAAATCAATTCTTTGCACTCCGTTAATTAATCAAAGCCAACTCACTGGTATTCTATATTTAGAAAACAATCTGACTACAGGCGCTTTTACACAAGATAGGTTAGAAATATTAAAACTGCTGTCATCTCAAATTTCTATCTCCATCGAAAATGCCCAACTTTACGCCAACTTGCACCAATTCAATCAGAATCTCGAAAATTTAGTACAGCAGCGTACCTCCGAGCTCTCCCAAACTTTAGAAGACTTAAAATCGGCTCAAAATAAACTCGTAGAGTCGGAAAAAATGGCTGCGCTCGGCGGGTTGGTTGCAGGTGTTGCCCACGAAATCAATACTCCCATCGGCATCGGCATCACCGCCGCCTCCCTGCTTGCTGAAAAAGCCACAAAGTTTTTTGAGGTTTACAGTAACGGCCAAATAAAACGTTCCGAGTTAGAAAAGTTTCTGGATACCGCCATGCAAAGCAGTAATATGATCTTATCTAACCTCACGCGGGCAGCCGACTTGATTCACAGTTTTAAAGAAGTAGCTGTAGATCAGTCGAGCGAGTTAAAACGCACGTTTAATGTTAAAAACTATCTAGAGGAAATTTTGACATCCTTAACAGCCAAACTAAGAAGAACTAAGCACAAAATACACATTAAGTGTGATGAAAATATTGTAGTGGACAGTTACCCGGGCGTAGTGTGTCAAATTGTGACAAATCTGGTGTTGAATTCCCTAATTCACGCCTACGATGGAGAAGACGAAGGAGTTCTGGCTTTTGATTTCAAACTAGAGGGCGATCGGCTAATATTTGAATATGCCGATAACGGCAAAGGAATTGACCCAGAAAATCTAAGTAAAATTTTTGAACCGTTTTTTACCACCAAAAGAGGTCAGGGAGGCACGGGATTGGGACTGCACATTATTTATAACCTTGTTACTCAAAAACTAAAAGGCACAATTAACTGCACAAGTCAAGTAAATAAAGGCACAAAATTTATGATTGAATTTCCCGCTAAAATGAGCAATTAGTTATTAGACCGCCAACATGGATATAAGTTTTATATAGGAGAACGATATATGTCAGAAGCTAGTAAAAACCTGTTGGCTGCAGGCGATGAGGAATTAATCGCGGCGGGCGACGATGAATTAATATTTGCAGAGGAAGACGAGGCGGAACAAAAACCGCTAGAAGACAGTTGGAAAATATTAATTGTAGATGATGAAATAGAAATTCATAATATTACTAAACTAGCGTTAAACGATTTTAAATTTGAAGGAAAAAGTATAACATTTATCAGCGCTTACTCAGGAAAAGAAGCTAAAGAAATAATCCAAAATAACTACGACATAGCATTGATTTTACTCGATGTAGTTATGGAAACAGAAGAAGCAGGCTTGGAAGTAGTTAAATACATCCGCGATATTTTAAATAATCAAATTGTGCGGATTATTTTACGCACGGGACAGCCCGGACAAGTACCAGAAGATGTAGTAATTGTCAGCTACGATATCAATGATTACAAAACCAAAACAGAACTTACTAACAAAAAATTATTTACCACAGTAGTCACCGCACTGAGAGCATTTAGATCGCTCAATCAAATCGAATCCAGCAAAAGCGAACTAGAAAAAATTGCAGCCGCATCAGCCCGTTTTGTACCCCGTGAATTTTTGAAGTTTCTCAAAAGAGAAAGCATAGTTGATGCCAGACTAGGAGACTCTGTACAAGCAGAAATGACGATTATGTTTGCCGACATTCGCTCATTTACAAGTCTGTCAGAAAGTATGTCTCCCCGAGAAAACTTTGAATTTATTAACTCTTACTTAAGCCGAGTTGGCCCAGTTATCCGCGAGTACAACGGTTTTATAGATAAATACATTGGTGACGGGATTATGGCTTTGTTTCCTAACAGGGCTGAAGATGCTGTGCAAGCAGCAATTGAGATGCAGCAGCAAGTGAAGATTTATAACAAACACAGGCAAAACAGTGGCTATCAACCTATTTCGATAGGGATTGGTTTGCATACGGGGACTTTAATGTTAGGTACGATTGGCGAAGCGGAACGAATGGAAAGTACGGTGATTTCTGATGCCGTTAATTTAGCTTCCCGCGTGGAAGGATTGACAAAGCTTTATGGGGTGGCTATTGTAGCTAGCGTCCAAACCCTTTGCCGGATAGACGATCCTCAACATTACAAGTGCCGATTTCTCGATCGCGTTCAAGTAAAAGGAAAACAAACACCTGTTGCTGTCTTTGAAATTTACGACGGCGACTCGCCGACAATGATCGAACTAAAAGCACAAACTCAAACTTATTTTGAACAGGGAATTTTTTTTCACTACCAGCAGCAATTCGCGCAAGCAAGGCAAATGTTTCTGCGCGTCTTGCAAGTCAACAAGTATGATAAGGCCGCAGCTTTTTATGCAGAACGCTGCGAGATGTTGATGAAAAATGCAGTAATTATGACTCTGGAAGGTATTGAAATTTAGTTGAGGGGTAATGGGGAATGGGGAATTGGGAATTGGGAATTGGGCATGGGGCATGGGGCATGGGGCATTGGGCCGAAAAGAATTAGGAAATGGGCATCCGCTAAGATAGTGAACAGTGGACGGTGAACAGTGAACAGTGAACAAATAACTTAATTTATGCGCTTCAAATCCCTTGATGTTTTTCGCGGAATTGCGATCGCCTCCATGATTCTAGTCAACAACCCCGGCAGTTGGGAACAGGTGTATCCACCGCTAAAGCACGCAGAATGGCACGGCTGCACCCCGACAGACTTAATATTTCCGTTTTTCTTGTTCATCGTTGGCTGCGCGATGTCTTTCTCGCTGTCTAAATATATTCAAAATTATCCAAAAACCGGAATAGAAACCTCAAAAATTAGACAAATAAAGCAAAAATCAGAATCCGCCAAAAACCCTCTTTCTTCTTCCTTATTCCTTCTTCCTTATTCAAATATTTACTGGCGAATTGCGCGCCGCGCCGCGATTTTATTTATATTAGGATTGCTGCTAAATACATCTTCGATCGCCCTTGACGTACTTCTCAACAGCGCCCCGCTTGAAAACTTCGGTAAAATCCGCATCATGGGAGTATTGCAGCGCATCGGCTTAGCTTATTTCATCAGTGCGATCGCCATTCTCAACCTTTCCCCCCGCAATCAAAAACTGCTCGCTGTTGCCGTACTTTTGGGCTATTGGGCTGCCTTAACCGTATTTGCTGTAGGGGGGTACACTGCCGGCGAACTCACGCCAGAGGGCAATTTAGGGGGATATGTCGATCGGCTAATTCTCGGTAGCCAACGCCTGTACAAAGGCGGCCCCTTCGACCCCGAAGGATTGTTGAGTACCTTACCCGCAGTTGTCACAGTCCTGATCGGCTACTTTACAGGAGAATGGCTGCGCGTACAGCAAATCAAAACCCGCACCAGTTTAAACTTAGCAATCTGGGGGTTCCGTTGCGTAGTAATCGGCCGTTTGTGGGGATTTTTATTTCCGATCAACAAACAACTTTGGACAAGTTCCTATGTAGTGTTTACCGCTGGTTGGGCGTTGCTATTACTAGCAGTTTGCTACGACACAATAGAAGTGCGAGGTTGGAAATGGGGGAGACCGTTTGAAATCATGGGATTGAATGCAATTTTCCTGTTTGTTGCTTCTGGTATTGTCGCCAGAATTCTTCTAAAAACCCATATCGGCACTGGTGAAAATGCTCCAAGTACCTACACTTGGATTTACGAGAACTGGTTTTTGCCGTGGGCGGGGCCGCTGAATGGTTCCCTGGCATTTGCCGTGACGGCGGTCTTATTTTGGTGGTTAATTTTGTATGGAATGTACCGACGTGATTGGGCGATAAAAATTTGAGTGGTTTGGTATGTAGTGGATCTACCTCTTTTCTGGGTAGCACCTGGTCTACTTGAAAAGGCTTTGGGTATTGTCGATGAATACCACGGCAAAACTCTGGCTGACTATATTGTTTAATTACTAAATTAACTACAAGAGCATAGTGACATACTCCCATATCAACTGAGTACAGTATGACGTGGGCTTCTTGCAGCCCGATGAAGGGTATACAAGATTTCCTTTGCGGTACTGTCATCCATAGTTCCTACTACAGAAAGATTCCCGTTACGGCGTTTTATACTGGGGAAAATGCCCAACCCCAGTTTCTTCAAATTAATCGAAGCGTTAATATCGCGATCGACCATCAAAGAATGCTGTTCATCCCAATAGCCTCGAAAGCTACAATCGGTGAAAACGATTTCATTCCGATAGCACAGAACCATTGAGCTGTAAGCAGGTTTTTGCGGAACGACGACTGATCCAGCTTTTTCGGCTATGTATTCCAGCGTCTTAAAAAATTGACCAAATGCAGCGTCCAACCAAGATTTATTCAGTCTTGATTTGGCTGATTGACCGTTCGGAAGGTAAGTCCCTTCATTATCCTGCTTAACTTTGTTCCGTTTTGTTAAGCCCTTGAGGTTCAAGTCTTCATGAAAAAAGAATTTAGCTCCTGAGCGTACTAATCGGTGAGCCGTCTTGTAATGAAAATCTTGACGAGAACGAGCTATCTTTTGGTGCTGTTTAGCTTCTTTTTTGGCTAATTTGCGTCTAGCTCTAGAGCCTCGTTTCCGCTTGTTTCGCTTCCTAGAAATCCGGTCTAACTTGGCTTGATTTGTACGAAGTGGTTTTAACGAGGGTAGCTTTTCACCCGACGACGTTGCCAAATAAACATCTTCGTGCAGCACTGCATCCAAACCCACCGAGTTATCCCAAGTGGGGCTAACTTTATCAGGTGTGAATTCCGGAACAGAAGCATCTTCAAGCATTAACTGAATAAACCAACCATCAACCTTCCTAGTAACACTAGCTTGCCTGATGGTAAATCCAGCGGGAATTGAGCGGTGCATCCGAATTTTTACAACTCCTAACTTCGGCAATCGAATATAAATCCACTTCTTGCGAATTAATTTAATCCAATCGTTGTTAGCCGTAGAAAAAGTCATCGTGCGATAATCCGCTTCAGTCTTGAATCGGGGTCTACCCGATCGCCCACCCTTGCTATCCCCTGCGATAAACCGCTCAAAGGCTTTATCTACTCGCTTAGAAACATCTTGCAGAATGGTTGAGTCTACCTGTTTAAAGTCCAGCAGCTCACCACTATGAAAAACTTTTACCAAGTCTTTCTTAAGGACGGGTAATTGTTGCTTTTGCGAGTAGTAGTTGGGTTTTTCCCTAGGCGCAGAGATACTAGCAATCAATGGACAAGCGTTTACAGTAGTCCTGTTCATCTCCCACCAATCGAAACGATCACCTAGCTGGCGATTGTACCAATAACGGCAGATTCTTAACCACTGGTTGAGAGTTAGCTTTTGTTTGGTTTCGGGATAGAACTGGTACTGATATGTTGTCTTCATTGCGCTACGACCTTGACGCATTTATTATTATAAAATAACCAGAAAATACTACACTTTGTCAAGCGAGTGAATAATTATATTTATTAAATAGCAAGGTTGGTTTATTAAATAAAGAGATTGTTCGTCTCGTCATCCACCCGTTTACTGTTCAAAACTATGTCTTGAATTGATCCACGGGTGGAATCAGGAGTCTCACGCGCCTTTCATCCCACACTAATCGAAGCGATATAGTGTGGGGATTCCCGTCTGGTTAGCTAATTCGGTGACGATCGCAACCACTGCATCTGGGTCAATAGGTTTGGCAAGGTGACGTTGAAAGCCTGCGGCGATCGCTTGCTGTAAATCCATCTCTCCAGCATAGGCTGTGAGAGCGATCGCTGGAATTTGTCCGCCTTGCTCAAGCGGCAGGCTACGAATGTGACGCATCAACATATAGCCATCCATTTCTGGCATCCCAATATCACTGACAACGATCTCTGGAACCGCTTGGGACAATGCTTGCAGTGCTTCAGTTGCACAGGAAACGCTGGTGACGCTCGCCCCCGCTTGTTCTAAAACAAACGCCACAAACTCGCGTGAGTCTGCCTCATCATCCACGACTAAGACATGAATGCCGCTTAAATCTCCGGCGGTTGAGTCGGATGGCTGCTCGATCCCTGGCAATTCCTGAGAGCGAGGCGCAAGCGGAAGCCGAACTGTAAACGTAGCTCCTTGTCCTTCACCCGGGCTATCAACCGCGACTGTTCCCCCGTGCAATTGCACAATTTGCTGCACGATTGCCAGTCCTAATCCCAAGCCGCCAAATTTGCGGGTGGTGGCTCCATCTTCTTGCCGGAAATGCTCGAAGACATAGGGCAGGAAATCAGAGCGAATCCCTTTTCCAGTATCGGTAACTTTAATTTGAGCGTGGGTTTCATCCAAAGTGAGGGTGATAGCGACTTGTCCCCGCTGAGGTGTGAATTTGACTGCGTTAGACAACAGATTCCAAACCACCTGCTGCAAGCGCCCAGCATCGCCGATTACGATGCCAACACTGGGTAAAATCGTTGTGTCAATTTGAATGGCTTTCGCTTCTGCAGCCAAGCGAACCGTTTCTAGGGCTTCTGAGATGACTTTACTCAGATCGACGGGCATCACGGTTAAAATCAGTTTGTCGCGCAAAATCCTAGAGATGTCGAGCAAATCGTCAATGAGTTGCACTTGGAGTTGCGCGTTACGCTCGATCGTCTCTAATGCCATTGCGGTTTTTGCCGCGTCCAATTTTCTCTGCTGCAATAGTTTTGACCAGCCGAGAATCGGATTGAGTGGCGATCGCAATTCATGGGACAGCACCGCCAAAAACTCATCTTTGATTCGGTTAGCGCGATCGGCAGATTCTCGTGCAACTTGCTCTTGCGCCAGCATTCGTTCCAGTTCAGTTTCAGCTTGCTTTTGCTTCGTGATATCACGTGAAATTGCTAAAAGTTGCGTCACTTCTCCAGTGGTATTCCGCACGGGTGTGATAATGATGTCCCACCATTTTGGTGTGCCCTTGCAAGTGGGAAGATAGCCTTGCAACTGACCGACGTTGCCCGCTTTGGCAGCCGCGATCGCCGCCTTGGCATTTTCATAATATTTACCTTGCCAGATATCTTGCCAACTGGTGTTTAGAACGAGTGACGGATCGTCGATTTCCAACAAGCAGAATCCGCCTGGATTGATATAGACAATTTCGCTATCGAGCGTTAAGACTTTAATGCAATCTTGGCTGCTTTGGAGTATGCGTTGCTTTAGCTCCTCAGTGTCTCGCAAGGCTGCTTCGGCGCGGGCGCGTTCCACTGCCGCCCAAGTGCGCTCGGCCACTTCTTCGGCCAGGGACACCTCGTCCAGTGTCCAGGCTCGCGGCTCGGATGTGTGGATTGCCAGCCCCGCTACGAACTCGCCCTCCTTGACCAGGGGTATGCCGATGTATGCCCCAATCTCGATCGCAGCGTAGGCCGATCGCTGATCTGGAGATAGGTTGGGATCTGCTTCCACATCAGATGCGGACACGGCGCGACCACTGCGGTATGCTGCGAGCAGCTTCGGCCCGAACGAATCAATCGGGTAGTTGCCAGCCATCCCTAAGGCTCCATTGACGTAATCACGCTCAACGACGTAATCAGCACCGCGAACCTCAAAGTATGCCACCCGGTTTGCCCCGAGATATTCACCCAGCACACGGCTGGCAGTAGCCTGAATCTCCACTGGGTCGGCAAGCGGACGCAGCGCGTCGGCGAGAGAAACACGGAAAGCATCGAATTCGCCGGCTCGCTGCAAAATTTCTTCTGCCCGTTTGCGTTCGCTTGTATCAGTGAACAAGAGGGCAAACTGATGATTTTGCGGTTCGCCGACTCGAAAAGCGTTGACATCAAACCACTGATTCATCGCAGCGGATTGATTCTCAAACCGCACAGATTCACCAGTCTGCACGACTTGGCCATAGATATCAAACCAGTGCGCTTCCAGATCTGGAACCAGTTCCCGCACCGTTTTCCCGACTGCATCCTGAAGTCCCGTCATCTTTTCAAAGATCGGATTGACTTCCAGAAAGCGATAATCAATCGGTTCACCGTTCTCGTCAAACAGCATTTCGCAGAGGCAAAAGCTTTGGTCGATCGACTCAAATAAAGTGCGGTAGCGTTCTTCGGATTGACGCAGGGTTGCGGCAGTTTGAATCTGCTCGGTAACATTGTTGAAATAAACGGTGATGCCATTTGGCGCTGGGTAGGTGCGAACTTCGTACCAGCGATCGTGATCCGGGTAAAACGCGGTCATTGACGCAGCCACACGATCGCCCATGGCGATCCAGTGAATCTGCTCCAAATCATTGCCAATCAGTCCTGGATATTCTTCCCATAAATTCTTGCCAATCAAACCCCTTGGAGTGCGATCGAGCAGTGTCGCGGCAGAGCGATTGACGTAGGTGAACCGCCAGTTTTCATCCAGGGCAAAAAACGCTTCAGCGATGCTCTCCAGAATATTCCGAGTCTGCTCCTCGCTTTGGCGCAAGGCTTGCTCTACCCGTTTGCGATCGGTGATGTCTCGCATCACGCCTGCCACTCCTTCTACTGCACCGTTTATGCATAAAAGTGGCACGAAAATGTATTCATAGGTGCGCGTGCCGATTGCGCTAGTGTAGGGCGTTTCGTCTTTGAGCAACTGGCACGTCTCGATGACTTGTTGAATCTGATGTTGAAGTCGGGTCGCTAAATCGGTTGGATAATCTAGCTCGAAAAAGTTCTTTCCCAGAGCTTCATCCGAAGTTTTCTGCCAAAGATCGAGCAACCCCGGGCTGATATACGTGAACCGTCCCGCCAAATCAAAGGTGTAAATAAAATCGGGAATTGCAGTTACGATCGCATCGAAGTTCCGCACTTGCTGTTCGAGTTCGGTGCGGCTCTGGCGTAATGCGACTTCGGCACGGGCACGCTCGATGGCTGCCCACGTCTGCTCTGCGGTTTCCTCGACTCGTCTCACCTCATCTTCCCTCCACGGACGAGGGTTTGCCTGATGCACCGCCAACAACGCGACAAATCTAGCGTTCTTGATCAGCGGCACATCAATATGTGCAGCAATATCAATCGCTTGATAACTTGCCTTCTGGCTTGCTGTGTATTTAGGGTTGTTTGCCACATCGGGAACGATCGCTGTTCGCCCCGCTCGATGGTCGTCTGTCAGGTTGCGTCCGAAGTCTTCCAGACGGTACAGCCCACTCAATTCGGCAACGCCGTTCGTGTAGTTTTTATGAACGATGACCTCTTTGCCGCCGGGTAACACTTCGATGTAAATGACGCGGCTTGCTCCTAAAGAATCCCCGAGAATGCGGGCAGCGGTTGCCTGAATCTCATTGGCATCACTCAGCGGGCGTAGCGCATTGGTGAGCCTGACTCGAAACGCATCGGCTTGGGCAGCTTGGCGCAAGGCATCTGTTGATGGGCGCTCCTGCGGCAGAAGATTAGATTCTAGCTGCGTCTTTTCCGGGTGCTGAGTGCGATCGAGTTCGGTCAACAGGATTTGCCAAGCCGTTTTCAGGCTGTCCGACCAGGTTTCGACCGCCCCCAGTGAAGTTTGCGACCAATCGTGCGATCGTATCCGCATCGCCATCTCGCTATCGCCTGCAAATAAAGTTTTAGGAGCAGCCTCATCTACCAAATCACTCACACACTATACCTCGCTTAAAAATACTGAGCTAAAAGCTGTTTGCTGCCCTCTCGAATGACGATTGAATAGGATTGACCCTGTTCCGCAACCAGCGTCCGAATTTGCCTTAATGCCAAAGGTGAGGGTTGAATCCATTTATTTGGCCAACGCTTAATCGTTTCTCTTAGAAGATTTCATACAGTTTAAACACATGGTATCTCTCCTACTCAATATCTGTCAAAAATTAGACAGACCGATCTCCCTTAAAAATAGTCCCGACACTGTTTAAGCAGCCTTGATTAAATTGTGGAAAGTTAAAGCCTTTGCGAAACTGACGATTATCAGTTCTTCCACTTAAAAAAAAAACTATAACGACAACTAAGATTTGTAAATTTAAATTTGCCCTAAACGAGCCAAATAGCTGAAAATAAAACCCCTAAAAACTTCTTTGGGGTTGACTAATTCCTGGTATTTGTTGTAATATTGATTGAATAATAATCATCAGTAAATCTGAAGAGGTTGTGTGTTTTTTTAGCTTAACCTAAAAGAGTGCTTTTTTTTCTGTTTGTTTTTAAATCCGATTCGACTAACTTTTTTCGCTTCTGTGCTGTACTGCGTAAGCGTTGCTGGCCGCAGGCATCGCATCCCTATCTCAAAATAGTCCGCAGTATTGCCTTAAGGAGGATTTCAACAGCCTACCAAGCTCTGCCAGAGAACATTTAAGCCGACTGTCAAGACTGGCATAAGGGCTACTGCCTAGCAATTGCTTCCTGTTTCTTTACACAGAATTGTTTCGACTACTTATCTCGTTATTTCAGTTAGATTGCAATTAGTCTAAAGCAGAAACAGCATATCGAGCTTCCGATCGAGAAATTGCGACGGCCCAAATGCCTCAACCCGTCCCAACTTAAGGATTTTGCGCGTAAAAGCCGATCGCCCGCCACCGATGGCTCACTACAAATAAACCCAAATCGCTAAAATAAAAAAAAGATACGTAATAGGCAGGCCCTGTCAATGATCCCAACCGTTATAGAACAATCCGGTCGCGGCGAACGCGCCTTTGATATCTACTCGCGACTCCTGCGCGATCGCATCGTCTTCTTGGGCCAACAGGTTGACTCTGACTTAGCCAACCTGATCGTTGCCCAATTGCTATTTTTAGACGCCGAAGACCCGGAGAAAGATATTTACCTCTATATCAACTCCCCAGGGGGTTCGGTAACAGCAGGTATGGGCATTTTTGACACGATGAACCACATCCGCCCCGACATTTGCACTATTTGTCTCGGTTTGGCCGCCAGCATGGGCGCTTTTCTGTTGAGTGCCGGCGCTAAAGGCAAGCGGATGAGTTTGCCCCACTCCCGGATTATGATCCACCAACCTCTAGGCGGAGCTCAAGGACAAGCAACGGATATTGAAATTCAGGCCAAAGAGATTTTGTACCACAAACGCCGCCTGAACGAACATCTTGCCAACCATACCGGTCAGCCGCTTTCCCGCATTGAAGAAGATACCGAACGGGATTTCTTCATGTCCGCTGAAGAAGCCAAGGACTACGGATTAGTCGATCAAGTGATCGATCGCCGTCCTTCCGCCAGCAGACCGATCGCCGCTGTCGTCTAAATAAAAAGTTAAAAATCAAAAATGAGGAAATATTCTTCATTTTTGATTTTTAATTTTTAACGGTCATATAGCAGTTTTCAGTGGAGTGAATTACAGATGCTGGGGCGCATGATACGGCGTCACAGTTAAGTCATTACTGTATTTCATACAATTGAAAACTGCTATATTTAGCTTATTCTAAAAAAACCTCACACCTAGAAACCCTACAGAATTACTAAGGCAAAGATTCGAGATATTGCAGGAAGTCGAGCAATTCTACTTGATTTAAGAAATGGCGCGCTTCTTTGCCGTAACCTTGTTTGAGATAATCTTTTCCTTGGTTGGCAGTCCAGCCCAATCGTTTGATTTCCTCAGTAGTTCTGCTGTAGATTTCTAAATATTCTAGAAAATCTACCAACTGTTCGCTAGAAAGCTCTCTCTGCGACGACTTGCCGAAATTTTGTTCGAGACAGTCAGTTTCTTGTTTCTTAGTCCATTTCAAGCGCCTGAGGATTGCCTCTATTTGGGCGATCGTATCAGAATTATCCTCGATCGCATCGCTGGGGATTCCCACTGCGATCGGTTGCAATTCCCTGACTTCAGCGGCACCCTGTAGCAGTTCACTTTGGCTGGGAGTCGGCACATCGAGTTCCTCAAGCGGTTCGCCGTAGCTGGAAGAAAGCCAAGCGTCCGAGTCTAACTGCTTCGGTACAAATCCAGTAGCCTCCACGCGATCGACCTTTGGAGGCAGCGGTTCCGGTACAGGTGCGATCGGATCTTCATTTAATTTTGCTTCAGTCTTGACAAAATTGCTTTGATGTGTTTCAGGCAATTTGTCAGCAACAGGCATTTCTAGAACCGGAAGAGGAACACTTGTCGGCCCAACAGGAACCGGAACAGCAGGAGGAAGGGGAGGGGGAACAGCAGCAACCGAAGCAACCGGAGCAACCGGAGCAACCGGAGCAACCGGAGCAACCGGAGCCGGATCAACACTCGCTATCGCACGATCGGGCGCAGCAAATCCAAGGACAGCGATCGCTCGCAACCGGGCGCGGTCTTCAGCATCCTCAACAGACTCAGCAGCCGACATAGCCGTAACAAGAGTCTTGCCGTCAACCTGAACCAGACAGCGAACAACAAACTTACCGTGATGAACAGTCAGCAACTCACAGATTAACTGTCCAGCGGGATAAAGGGCGCGAAATTCAGCAAACATAATTTTTTGACCCCGAAACCAGGAGGGGCTTATGACTTAAGTGTAGTACAGCCAGAGAGAAAACAATTTTCTGAAAGCACCTATTCAACATACAATAAATTAAAGGTGAGTCATCCGCGCAACCTTACACGCCACTAAACCCCATCCCACATCCAGCGGTTTAAGCTAACAAGCATCGGGGGTCATTTCTACCTATAGGAAATGACACAGCAACTAAGCCAAAGTAGTAAAAGTCTCCGGTTTTGTGTACCTTGCACTTTCTACAGCACAGATTGCTCCCGACCCGCTCGTTGCACCTCTGTCCGCAAGGGCCGATCGCGTGCAAAACACAGGGGCATCGCAGCAGCGAGCTACTAGCAATTTTGCCTCGATCCGGTAAGTTCTTTGCTAAAGCAAGAAGCAAGAGGCACTTCAAAAGGAAGAAGGAACAAGGCAGAAGGAAACAAGGCAGAAGGCAGAAATGCAAATTTTCTCCCTCTCCATCCCTCCATCGGCTCATCCTCGACTCAAGCCGTCGCTTTCAGTATCGAGCCATCTTTTAAGAACCGACAGGGGCTTTCTAATTCGCAAAGTGCTCGGCGCTGCTGACCTAAAAGCAAACAAACCAACGCTAAAAAATTGTATTGGGGAATAGCGTGCGGGACATTTGTCTGCACCGTCAGCAGTCAGTTCAAGACAGACAGCAGACAATTAGCACCAAGTCGGTGTCGGGAGAGAATCTCAAAAAAACCTCGCGATGAAACAAGGTGGCTGTGCTCGCGTCTCCACCTATTAACCCGCGCATTTGTTGGGAAGCAGGCACTGCGAGGGCCCGAGGGGGTGCGGCTGATTTCGCCAAAATTTAGACTAATTGCTGGAAACAAGAGGATCGATCGCTACATGGAATTTTCTATCGCTGCACTGCTGGCAAATTTTACAGAAGACAAATTAGTGGCTCCTAAAGCATTAGAGAAAAAACTCGACTGCAACGACGCCACCAGTCAACTCAAACTTCAAATCGCATTAGAAGCTCTAGAGAAAATTGGCATATTAGTCAAAGACAAAGGCCGCTATCGCCGAGTAGTTGAAGACGACGTAGTAGAAGCAAAACTGCGCTGTTCGAGCAAAGGATTTTGCTTTGCAATTCAAGACGCCGAAGGCTCAGAAGACGTTTACGTGCGGGAAAGTCACCTCTCGACAGCTTGGAATGGCGATCGAGTCTTAGTCAAAATCATCAAAGAAGGTAGCCGCCGCCGATCGCCCGAAGGCGAAGTCATGCTCATCCTCGAACGCGCCAACCCCTCGGTACTGGCGCGAGTCAAGCAAACTGCCACCCCCACCGGCCGCGTCAGCTACAGAGCAATCCCCCTGGACGATCGCCTGTTGTTTGAACTAGACTTGCTCGCCAATGGCACAAATCTTCAAGAGGCGATCGACCACCTAGTACACGTCGAAGTCAAACGCTACCCCCTCGGCACGCACCGCCCAGTCGGCAAAGTAGTACAGGTACTCGGTTCCGACGCCGAAGCCGCTGACGACCTCGACATCGTATGCTGCAAACACGACTTGCCGCGATCGTTCCCCGCCGCCGTCATCAAAGCAGCCGAAAATTTGCCCAGCAAAGTCAAAAAAACCGACATCAAAAAACGGCTAGATTTGCGTAACATTCTGACTGTTAGCTTCAGCAAAAACGAACCGGGAACAACCAACAGCGAAAACGATGCCCCCCAAACCCAGGAGGAAAATCTCTCCGAGGGAGGAGCCGAAAACGAGTTCGATCCGACATCATTCCTATCCGATCCGCCAGTGGAACGCGCTGTGTCGATCGAAACCCTGAAGCCCGGCCGCTGGCAAATAGGAATCCACATCAGCGACGCCGCCGAGTACGTGCAGCCAGAAACCCCGATCGACCGCGAAGCCCGCAAGCGAGGCACCGCCGCCCATCTGGGAGAAAAAATCATCGCCGTACTTCCAGAAATCCTCAACGAGCGCTGCTCTCTGCTGCCAGATACCGAACGGCTGACCTTCAGCATACTGCTCACCCTAGACGAATCTGGAGAACTCTTAGAATACGAAATTCAAGCCAGCGTCATTCAAATTGACTACCACCTCACCTACCAGCAAGCTCAAGCAATTCTCGAACCAGGCGGTGCCGAAGATCACCCTTTATCATCCGCCCTCCGTCCTTTCCTAGATCAAATGTCGGCTGCCTCACAGGCTGCCAGAAAGGCAAGGCTCAAGCGGGGAGCTTTTGAACTAAATTTGCCCGATGCTAACTCTCACTTCGATGACGAAGGCGAATTAGGAGCTTTTGCATTCGCTCCCCCCGCCCAGTCGGCTGTCTCCGAGTTGGTGGTACTCGCCAACCAAGCTGTCGCCACTCACCTGCAGGCATTGGGAGTCCCAGCAATCTACCGCGTCCAGCCGATGCCAGACCCGGCAGACATTCAAGAGTTCATCAAACTCTCCAACAACCTCGGAGGGGAACTGTATCTCGAAAGCGAAGAAGAAGTTTTGCCCTTGGACTTTCAGCGATTTACCCAGCAGTTTGCGGGCCTTAAGTCCGAAAGAGTTCTCACCTACCTGCTAGAAGACACGATGAAGCCCGCTGTTTACAGCACAAGTCCCAAGCCGCACTTCGGTTTGGCACTGTCAGAGGGTTACACGCGCTGCACTTCGCCGCTTTCCCGCTACGCCGATTTGCTGATACTGCGGGTGTTGCAAGCGGTGTTCGAGCAAGGCCGCAGCAGTCGCACAACACGGGCTAAGGAAAAAGTTGACTTGCACCATTCCTCCTGTCACGGTCAAATTACTTGGAATGTTCTCCCGCCAGATTTGCACCACGAATTTGAGACGGAGTTTGCATCGGCCGTGGTACACCTGACGGAACGGGAAAGGGTTGCTGAGGATGCCGAAAGCGATTTGCAGGGATTGAAGAAAACCGGATTGATGAAAGAACGCACCGGGCAAACTTTCCAGGGTTTGATTACAGGTGTGCAGTCTTATGGTTTCTTTGTCGAAATTGAGGTGCGGCCGCCGGAGAGCGACATCCTGCGAGTTGAAGGACTGGTACACGTTTCTTCGCTGAAGGATGACTGGTACGAATATCGATCGCGCCAGCAAACTCTGGTGGGCCGGAAAAACCGCAATCAGTACCGTTTGGGCGATCGGGTAGAAGTTCAAGTCAAGAGTGTGGATTACTACCGCCAGCAAATTGATTTAGTTGCAGTTGGTGGCGGCAGCCAAGCTTTTGATGATGATGAATAATCAGTTGACAGTTGACAGTTGACAGTTGATTTTCCTCAATACTTAGTTGTCATTGTCTAGCAACTAAGTATTAAGAAGTTGGCTGCCAACTATACTCAGCAATCCTCACTAAATAATTAAGGACTAATATCAAATCCGATAGCATCGGGCTTGTAAAATCTAGTCAAGAGTTAACAATCACGGACGGTGCAACCGGAATTTATATAATTTATCTGCGTTAATCTGTGTTAATCTGCCTGTATCTGCGGTAAAAAAAAGAGAATTAATTAACAGCAGATGACAAGGGATGGACGCTGATTCACGCAGAGGTCGAGAATAGAGATAGGATGAATTCCGATGCTAAGAGATTTGATATAACAACTAATTACTAACAACAGTAAACGGTCAACTAAAAAATAACTAATGACGAATAACTACCCCCTCATTGTAGGAGTTACCGGTGCATCGGGACTGATTTATGCGGTGCGAACTCTGAAGTTTATGTTGGAGGCCGATCGCGCTATTGAACTGGTCGCTTCCAAGTCTACTTACATGGTTTGGCAAAGCGAACAGAACACCCGAATGCCCGCAGAGCCGACGCTTCAAGAGGAATTCTGGCGGGAACAAGCAGGAGTAGCCACAATGGGTAAACTTCGGTGCCATCCCTGGCAAGATGTCGGTGCTAATATTGCTAGTGGCTCCTTTCGCACCCAAGGGATGATCGTTATTCCCTGTAGCATGAGTACGCTGGGCAAATTGGCGGCTGGCTTGAGTTCGGATTTGCTCGAAAGAGCGGCCGACGTTCAGCTCAAGGAAGGGCGAAAATTGGTACTCGTGCCTCGCGAAACGCCTTTTAGCTTGATTCACCTGCGGAATTTGACTACCTTGGCGGAAGCTGGAGCTAGAATTGTACCAGCGATTCCTGCTTGGTATCACAATCCGCAAACTATTGAAGATTTGGTAGACTTTGTGGTGGCTCGCGCTTTAGACCAGTTGGGGATTGATTGCGTTCCTCTCAAACGCTGGAAGGAAGAAGAAGGGAGTTAGTTGACAGTTGACAGTTGACAGTTGACAGTTTGTTATTTGTTATTGATGATTTGTTAGTTTAAATTAGCAATTCCCAATTACCAATTACCAATTACCAATATTTTTAATATGCGACCTGTATTTTTGCTAGTAATTGTGGTGGGGCTGACTATTTTTGCCCTGCAAAATGTGGAGCCGGCATTATCGCTGGTGTTTTTGGGAGTTCGATCGCCTGCTTTGCCCTTATCTATCTGGATTCTGCTCAGCATGGTGGTGGGAGCTCTCACATCTTTATTGATTTCTGGTTTGCTGGCTTTTTCAAATTACCTATCTGTAACAAGAGACCGCACCGGCCGATCCAGTCGCAGCCGTCCCAATACTTTCCCAGAGGACAGGAGAACACCTTACACGCCATCTCCCCCTCCTAGAAAAGAGGGAATTGACCCGGATATGAATAGGGAAAATAGCCAAACTCAGGCTGCTGGTTCCTACCGAACTGAGTACGGTACGCCGGCCGGTTACAGTTCCCGGACTTTCCTGCAAGAAACTCCGAACCAGGATGGGGCGACGGATTACGCTCAACCAGGGACTTATGCAGCAGCAGACGATGAGGACGATTGGGTCTCAGAGGGCTCAAAATCCGGCTCTCAAGGCGGCGATGACGATTGGGGGGACGATCGCGATTTTCCCGATCGATCGCAGGTAAATGATGTTCCAGCGGCAAATCCGAGGGCTTACGAAGCTAAGCAGGAACCGAAAAGCAAATCTTGGGCTGGCTCAGTATATTCTTACGGCTATCGAGATCCGAGCCAGTCTGGGGTGGGGCAAACTGAGGCTGTATACGATGCGGAGTATCGCGTGCTGGTTCCTCCGGGAGGGGATATTCCTAAACCCGCTGATGAAGTACCAATAAATCCTCTTGCAGAAACAGAGGATGATTGGGGATTGGATGAGGGTGATGAGTTTGATGACGACGATCGCGCCAGTGGCGGATCGATTAACCTAAAAAAATAGAAAAATATCGGAGGATTTGGCAGTGGATGGGTTGAGGGGAGTAAATATTTATCTCGTCGGGATGATGGGTGCGGGAAAAACAACGGTGGGGCGGATTTTGGCAAGAAAATTAAAATACCGTTTTTTTGATACTGATGAACTAATTGTTCGAGTTGCTAATCAGTCAATTGCTGAGATTTTCGCTCAAGAGGGGGAAGAGGCTTTTCGGGAACTAGAAACTAAAGTGCTCGGCGAATTGTCTGCTTATCAAAATTCGGTTGTGGCTACGGGCGGGGGCATTGTGGCCCGATCGATGAATTGGGGTTACTTGCACTACGGTGTAGTGGTTTGGCTGGATGTGCCTGTAGATCAACTTTACGATCGACTGCGTTCGGACACCGCTCGACCCCTACTGCAGGAGGGCGAGATCAAATCTAAGCTGCAAAGCCTTTTGAAAGAGCGAGAGCGTTTTTACACTCAAGCAGATGTCCGAGTCTGTGCTGGTGTGGGCGAAAGGCCTGAAGCAGTGGCGACTAGGGCGATCGAGGAAATCCAAAAAGTTATCAAATCAGAAACCGGATCCGATCTCAATTGATACATTCATAAACCCGGTTTCTCAGAAAATAACAGGTTTCTCAGGACTTGTGGTATTAGTTCCCAAAAATAATGCAACTCTACACAAGCTCCAAGCCACCAGCTTCATCAGTCATTCCCAAAATCTAAAATCTAAAAGGGTATGACTTCGGTAAAAATACTGGTTTTTGTCTGAATGTGTCGGTTTAACCACCCAATATTTTACAGTCCACCGGGTTTGAGTGGATGTGAGGCGTAACTTTTATAAGTAGGAGGATGTGGCCATGCGGAGATTTTATACAAGAACTAATGGCAGACTCATCTGATGCGTTAATGTCGCCTATTGAGTTGTCCCTAAAAATAAAAGGGCCCCACCGCTGAAGGGCTGTAGGGCGCAAGGACAGTTAAACGCTAACTTGATTGTCGGGAAATTTAGCATCAATGCTATCGTCCTATGTGACGATTTTACGATCGTCCATTCACTCATCAATTTTCCTGTATCAAAAAATGTAACCCAGCGCCGCTCGAATTCAACCTGTCCTATTCTAAAAGCAATACCTCATGCATTCTGACTAGCAGCTCCCTAAAGCTGCTTTTTTATTGCAATCGAGTTTTTGGCTGCCCGACTTGCGGACTCTTGGGAATAACATTTGGAGCAACAGTGGCTACACCTCAATACTGCCATAGCGGTTTTCAGTTCCACTCCCGGTTCGTCGGTAATTGGTAATTGGCAATGGGGAATGGGTAGTTGGGAATTGGGCATTGGTAACAACTAGCGGGGAATCGGCAATTGAGATGCTGTACCTCACCCGGCTTGAAAACTGCTCTGATTACGGCGCGGAACGAGGTCTTAATCCGGGGGTGGGGGATTGAAAAAAAATAAGCTGTATTTATTGATGGGCGATCTGATAGTTTTCGGCTAATTATCCGTTGCGAGTTATAGAATTTGGTTGGATGAATTTCCCGTTCCTCATTAAGAGAATACGAGCCTGCCTGTTTTTGACCAAAACTCGATCGCTCCCCCCAGCCCCACACCGGTTAAAGAAATGCTAGCTAATACCGCAAAAGCCCGCCAATTTTTCCAACCAGATATTTGAATATCGAGTCTTGCCAAAGCTCCGGCTGAAATCAAGAGTAAACAAGTAGCAAAAAGGTGCATCCAGGCAAAAACTACCACTGCCACCAAAGCTCCTACAATAATAGAAAGAAAAGCACCGAGATCACTAGAAAACCACCGCATAATTAAGGCTTTTATGTCTCTCAGAGGGAACGACAAGGCGACAGTGAACACTAAAATTGAAGCTATGGCTAAAAACCAAGTCAGGTGCGGGGGAACATCAAACTCAGATAATTTCCAGCCAAAGGTGAAATAAGTAACAAAAAGTAGAGTTAGGGAAACCCAAGAGTTTTTTTTCATCCAATGGCACAATTAGGAGAACCAGGCAAAAAAAAGATGACGATCCAGAGGACTTTTTACAGGGGCTAGAGGTTGGTTGAAATAGCTTGTACCGGACAGGTAGGGATGCACTGCTCGCAAACGATACACCGCGATCGAGCAAAACTTAGTTTAAAGCTTTCTGGGTCTAGGGTCAAGGCTTCTGTCGGGCAAACCCCCGTACACAAACCGCAGTGAACGCAGATATCTTCGTCTATCAGTATTTCCCGGCTGGCTAGGGAAACGCCGATGTTTTGCGATCGCATCCAGTCGATCGCCGCTTCTAGTTGGTCGATGTCCCCTGATAACTCTAGCACCAGTTTGCCCACTTGATTGGGAGCCACCTGAGCACGGATAATGTTGGCTGCAACATTAAAATCCTTTGCCAGTCGATAGGTGACAGGCATTTGGATCGATCGTTGGGGAAACGTCAGTGTTACCCGTTTTTTCACCCTGCAAGTCCTCGATAATTTACAAACAATCTTAGTTATCTTATGTTTTAGCGCACTTGGTCTAATTACTGCCTTTATCCAAATTTTTTATGATATGGGTCTGATTATCTCAAAATGTGGTATAATCTGAATCTATTTAAAATAAAAACATAGAAATAAAACGGCAATTTATTTTATGACCCAGAATTCGCCCAACTCAACTGTTTCTCCGGCTGCTAAGAATCCCGAAACAAAAGTCGCCACGCGCCTCAGAAACTTATTGATCGTGTTAGCCGCGATCGCCCTTTCAGTATCTATCTTCTTAGGGCTGCAAACCCAAACGCCATCAAGCAGTCTCACCGATATGGCAAAAGCTTCAACGCCATTAGAAACAGCTTTGATCAACGGCAAACCGACACTCATGGAATTTTATGCTAATTGGTGCGGTAGCTGTCAGGCAATGGCTAACGATCTGAGCGAAATCAAACAGAAATACGCCGAACCGATGAATTTTGTGATGCTGAATGTAGACAATGACAAATGGCTGCCAGAAATCACCAAATATAGAGTAGACGGCATTCCGCACTTTGTCTATTTGAACGATAAAGGCAGCCCCGTTGCGGAAACGATGGGGGAAATGCCGCGCAGTATTATGGAAGCTAACTTAGAAGCTTTAATAGCAGGAAAACCTCTGCCACACGTCCAAGCTGGCGGTCAAGTTTCTAATTTTACTCCCCCCACAGGGCCTGTGAAAACAAGTAGCTCCGACCCCCGCGCCCACGGCTCTCAAGTACAGTAAAAGAAGAAAGAGAGAACAAGGAAGAAGACTTTAGGAACAGGCAAGATGCCTGTTCCACAACAAATAAACTTTCTTGTGGAACAGGCATCTTGCCTGTTCCTGATTGCGATAACTTACAGAGATTTAAAAGCCGATCGCAACTTATGTCAATCTGCGTTTTGGGCGATAGACTACCTCTAAAGGAGTATTATAAAAAACATTTTTGACAATTTATTAAAATTTATTATACTACTTGTCAGGTGCGGAGCGTAAATATTCTCTCACTCCCTATACAAAATAAAGCCTGACCGAAAACAATTTGGTCGCCAGCCCTGCGATTCATTCCTTTGCAGGCTGACTGGGTAAACTTTTCAATTTTTTAACCTAAAATCTAAAATCTAAAATCAAATGACCGCCGATAAACCCGGATTCAGCATTAGCGCGACCGCGATTCGCCGCCACATCGGCACCCTCATGCTGACACTTGCGATTATAGTCGTGGGCATTTTCTACATCACCCAACTGCCGGTTGACTTGCTGCCCTCCATCACCTATCCCCGCATCAGCGTGCGCTTAGACGCCCCCGGAGTCTCGCCAGAAGTTGCAGTTGACGAAATTACCCGCCCCCTCGAACAAGGGCTTTCAGCGACAGAAGGAGTCACGCAAGTTTTTTCCCGCACCCGCGAAGGACAAGTCAGCGTCGATTTATTTTTCAGGCCAGGGGGCGACATCAACCAAGCCCTCAACGACGCTACAGCCTCCGTCAACCGAATTCGCAACCGACTTCCCGATACAGTTGAATCGCCCAGTCTGTTTAAATTTGACCCTTCTCAACAGCCGGTGTACGAATTTGCCCTGACTTCAGACTCGCGACAAGGGGTAGATTTGCGGGTATTTGCCGATGACGAATTAGCCCGGGAAATTAACGTTATTCCAGGAGTAGCTTCGGTTGACGTTTCCGGTGGCGTTCAGGAAGAAATTCAAGTTAATATTGACCTGAACCGGCTGCAAAGTTTAGGAGTTAATCTTAATGACGTTTTTAATGCTTTGCGCGAGCGCAATTTAGACACTTCCGGTGGTCGCCTGCGGCAAGAATCTAACGAACCGCTGACGCGCACAATCGGTCGCTTTAGAACAGCCTCTGAAATCGCCAATCTTTCCTTTCAAGTATCCGGTTCCAACCCCCCAAAACGAGTTTACCTGCGCGATTTTGCCCAAGTCAATGACGGCACGGAAGAACAGCGAGTCAAAGTTTTCCTCAATCAAAAACCTGCAGTTAAAATTAGCATCTTGAAACAGCCGGACGCCAACACAATTACTGTTGTTGACGGAGTGAAAAATCGCATCAAAGAAATGCAGGAGTCCGGCTTAATTTCTGCAGACATGACCGTAGTTACTACCTTAGACGAATCCCGATTTATCCGCAATTCCTTAGCGGATGTGGCGAATGCGGGAGTTTCAGGTGCAGTGTTGGCTGCGGTCGCAGTTTTGTTCTTTTTAGGTTCTCTCAGACAAACGCTGATTATTTCTCTGACTATTCCCCTGTGTACTCTAGCAGCCATTATTTTAATGCGGCTGTTCGGCTTGTCGCTGAACTTGTTTAGTTTAGGCGGTTTAGCATTAGGTATCGGTCAGGCGATCGACACCAGCGTAGTTATTTTAGAAAATATTGTAGTCGGTCTAGACAGCAACCCTCATCTGAAAAAAGGCAGAATCAAAGATCGAAAAGAACGCACAATAGAAGAGTCGGTATTGCGGAGTGAAGAAGTAGAATCAGCAATGGTTGCTTCCACAGCAGCCAACTTAGTATCAGTGCTTCCATTTTTGCTGATCGGCGGCTTCTTTTCTCTGCTATTTAACGAATTAATTTTGACAATTAGCTTTGCAGTAGCAGCATCTCTGCTAGTAGCTTTAACGGTAGTGCCGATGCTGACTTCTCGCCTGATGGGAATGTCTTATTCCAGCGGTATCAGTCAGTTCGGGCCGATAAAACATTTCAACCGCGGCTTTGAGAACGGTACGCGGGCTTACGGTTCGATGCTGTCAAAAGTTCTGAGTTTGCGGTTAATTATCATTGCAGTTGCTTTTGTGATTTTAGGCGGTGGGACTTGGGTGATGGCGGGTCAAATTCCCCAAGAAATTTTGCCGAGAGTTAATACAAGTCAAGCCAGATTATTTGCTTCGTTTCCTCCGGGGACTAACTTGGAAACCAATCAAAAAGTGATTGCTGCAGCCGATAAACTTCTGCTCGCACAGCCAGAAACAGACTACACTTTAACTACAGCAGGGGGGCTGCTTTTCGGCAACAATACGGTGGAAAATTTGCTCAGGGGAAGCAGCACAATTACGCTAAAACCAGGTACGAATACCACCGATTTTACGGAAAAAATGACTGATGAATTTAAAAAACTTGACCTTCCTAAAGGAACTCGTCTGCGGCTAGTTCCAGAATCGATTAGGGGTTTAGTTTTAACTAATTCTCCCGTGCGGGGTGGCGAAATTGATGTCGTGGTTCAGGGGGAAACTGAACAATCATTGCAGGAAGCCGGCCGTCAGATATTAAAAGAATTAGATGAGAAGGTAAAATTAGCCCGGTTTCGGCCGGAGGCAGACGCGCCGCAGTCAGAGGTACAAATTCGTCCCGATTGGGAAAGGGCCGCTGTGTACGGGCTGACAGCCCAAGATATTGGGGAGACAATTCAGACAGCAATTGAAGGTGCTGTTCCCACTCAGTTGCAGCGGGGAAACCGATTAATAGATGTGCGGGTGCAGTTCGATCGCACTTCGGTAAAATCTATTGCTCAACTCGGACAAATTCCGTTATCTGGTAATAATAGCATCATCCGTTTAAGCGACGTGGCTAATATTACGATCGGCAAAGCGCCTGCAGAAATTCAGCGTCTCAATCAACGGCAAGTTTTCTTAGTTGTCGGAAACTTGAATAAGGGTGCAAGTCTCGGCGATGCTGTCCAGCAAGTCGATGCAGTTTTATCAGAACTGAAGTTGCCGCGAGGAGTAAGAATTCTGCCGAGTTCGGCTGCTGAAACTAATGAGCAATTGCAAACTTCTCTCAAGCTTTTGGGGGGATTGGCGACTTTTCTAGTGTTTGTAGCCATGGCGGTGCAGTACAATTCCCTGGTTGACCCGCTGGTGATTTTGCTGACAGTGCCTCTGGCGTTGGCGGCGGGAGTATTCGGGCTTTATGTGACCAAAACTGCGATCGGTGCGACGGTGATGATCGGTGCAATTTTGCTCGTGGGAATTGTGGTGAATAACGGCATCATTATGATCGAGTTGGCGAACCAAATTCTGGAAGAGGAAAAGGTCGATCGCACGACAGCAATTCTCAGGGCAGCACCTCAGCGCTTACGGCCGATTTTGATGACAACTATTACCACAGTTTTGGGTTTATTTCCCCTAGCTTTGGGGATTGGAGAAGGTTCGGAATTCTTGCAACCGCTGGGTGTGGTGGTGTTTTCCGGTTTGTCGCTGGCGACGCTGCTGACGCTGTTTATTATTCCGTGTTTCTATATTTTGCTGCACGACTTCTTTGGGATTTTTGCAGCGAAGAAGCCGCAGACAGTTGCTATTCCTGTGCAGAAAGCGGGGAGAAAGACTCCGAATTTGTAAAATATAGCGTCAGCAAATACGCACTTTCCCGCAATCCGGCAGAGGTTTAAACCCCTGCCTCAAAGCTCAAGTCGGTTAAAACCGACTGTAGATTTTGACGGGAAGTGCGATCGATTTCAGTCCTCTTTCAGAGGACTTTAGCTATGAGACAGGGAATTCATTCCCTGTCGGAATGTCGGATTTACAAACAATACCGCTACTGCATTTGATGTTCAGTTGACGCCGCAAGAATTAGTGGGTAAGGTGCGTCAGTAAACATTCTATGACTCCCAAAAGAAATTCCCGACTGACGCACCCTACGAGAATTAGTGTGTTTGACATCTTAAATTCTTTATGTTACAACTATACTACATAACAAACTGGCAAAACCAACTTAAACAAAAATGCCCTACGAAAAATTAGACATATCAGCCCCAAAACCAGTATTATCTTGGGCCAATCACGCCCTGGGCGAAAAAGAAACCAAGATGACCGCCAACGTAGCATCTTTGCCCTTTGTATTCAAACACGTCGCACTAATGCCCGACGTACATTTAGGAAAAGGTGCTTTAGTCGGTTCCGTAATTGCCACAAAAGAAGCGATTATTCCGGCTGCTGTGGGGGTTGATATTGGTTGCGGGATGGCTGCTATTAAAATGCCTTTCACAGCTAACAAATTAGAAGGCAAACTCAAACAAATTCGCCTCGATATCGAAGCCGCAATTCCCGTGGGATTTGCGGAAAACAAGGAAGTAGAAAAAACTGTCACCAACTGGCAGGGATGGGGCGAGTTTAAGAAACTTCATCAAGGCGTGCAGCACCAAAACAATAAAGCCTTAAAACAAATGGGTTCCCTCGGGGGCGGCAATCATTTTATTGAGGTTTGCGTTGATAGTGAAAACTTTGTTTGGCTGATGCTGCATTCCGGTTCTCGCGGCATTGGAAACTTGCTCGCACAGCAGCACATCGAGACTGCTAAACATTTAGCTAAACTGGCAGAAATGAGTCTCGCCGATCAAGATTTGGCTTATTTTGTAGCGGGTACGCGGGAGTTTGCCGCTTACTGGCACGATTTGCAGTGGGCGCAAGATTATGCTCGTTTTAATCGCGATGTGATGATGAATCGGTTTAAGCGAATTGTGGAAAAGCACGTCGCGGGCGGCAAATCTGTTAAGCCGTTATTAGAGGTGAATTGCCACCATAATTACGCGGAAAAAGAGGTGCATTTTGGCGAAGATGTGTATGTGACTCGCAAAGGTGCTGTGCGCGCGGATGTAGAGGATTACGGAATTATTCCGGGTTCGATGGGGGCGAAATCTTTTATTGTTAAAGGGAAGGGAAATGCTGAGAGTTACTGTAGTTGCAGTCACGGCGCGGGGCGTTTGATGTCTCGAAATCAAGCGAAGAATGTATTTACTCTCGATGATTTTGTGCGGCAGACTGAGGGGGTTGAGTGCCGCAAAGATAAGGAATTTTTAGATGAAATTCCGGGGGCTTATAAGCCAATTGATGAGGTGATGAGTCAGCAGTCGGATTTGGTGGAAATTGTGGCGACTTTGAAGCAGGTGGTTTGTGTCAAGGGGTGAATGTAAGGGAAGCTACAAAGGCAATAGCCCTTGAGCACGTAGTCTAGCAGCAAAAGGAGATTCGCCAGCTTCAATTTCGGCCTGTTTAACATACTCTTCTCGTCGCTTGATTTCTGCATCGAGTTCTTGTTGGCGAGCCCAATAATAAGCTAAGGCAGAAAGAATTTGGCTCATAGTTAAGTAGCGATGATTGAGGTGTAATTCTGCTGGACTCCAACCATAAGCTATCTAAGGTTCGAGTAATTCAACGGCTTTCATCGTAGTTCCGGCTATGATGGGAACATTGTCTTCGTTGAGTTCTATATATTTATACTCGGTCTTTGTAAGTGTCATGGTTCCTGCTTTGTCGATCGGCTCTTAAATAGGATGTCTATTTTCTAGTATACTTCGCCGAATCCATGCTACAACAGCAGGGACTAAATCAGGTTGGCTGGGTGAAAAAGTTTGCAGTGGAATATCCTCTGTTTCGCATACTATGCAAATCGCGCGATCGAATTTGCTTAAAGCTTTCAGAAATGAATCGCTAAATCCTGTGGGTGTGGCTGAGAGTGCGGTGGAATCGTAGCAGATGAAAAACAGGGTAATTTCGCTTTGGCGGCGCAGGGAATTCCAATAGAGTTTGAGTTTTTGCATTGTATCGGGATACCCATTTTGCCACTCTGGACAATTCTGATTTAGCATCTCATCGTAAATTTCTTGGGCGGGGTTATCCGGGTCGATGAATTGGTGAGTGTCGATGCAAATTAGTTTTATTTTGCTGCATAAATCGGGTTGATTGTTAATGGCTTCGGCAAGGATTTGGGGTAAGTTTGCTAAGTTGAGGCTTGCTGTTGCGGTGTTGGTAAGGGTGTCTTGGTGCCAAGCTTGATAGAAGTCGGGGTAGGGAAGATTTTGGGCGCAATGCCAAATGACTGTGTAGAATTCATCGAATCGGTCAAATTTGTTTTTGTAAACTTCATCAGTGAGGTAAGCTTTGAAAATTAAGACTACGCTATAATATTGATCGTTTGTCGTCAGGACTTGTTTCAAGCTACTAGCAGCTTCCCTACGAATGCCCTCTGATTGAGTAGTTTGCAGAAGCTTGATTAAGGCAGCAATTACTACTTTATTACCTATTCCGATTTTCCCTAAACTCTTAACAGCTTCCCTAGAGGTAGCCTCATCCTCGGTGGGTTCTAAAAGTTCGAGCAAGGTAGTTATTGTTACTGAACTTTCTGTACCAATTTCCCCTAAACTTATAGCAGCTTGCCAACGATTCCGCTTATTCTCTGTAGTTTCTATAAGTCTGACTAAGGCAGCGATCGCTATTTCATTTTTCGTACCAACTTTTCCTAAACTCCAAGTTGCAGCACACTGAATCAAATCATCCTTAGTCGTTTCTAAAATTTTTACTAAAGTAGAAATCACCTTTTCACTTGTATTGCCAATTTGTCCGAGTTCCATACATAAAGTCATGCTGTAATCAGTAGATTCTATAAGGCTAACTATCTCAATGGCTGCTCTTTCATTACCTGGATCGAGTTCACCTAAATATTGAGCAGCTATATGTCTGGTAAATTTGGATTTAGTATTTTCCATAATTTTGATAAAAGTGTTAATTGCTGTCTCATTACCTGGATCAATTTTTCCTAAATAATAAGCAGCGTTCAACCAATCATTTTCATTTTCAGAGGTCACTATTACCTTGGAAAAATGAGTAATAGCTACTTTATTTCCTGGATCGATTTTTCCTAAACTTTCAGCAAAAGTTCTTTTAAGGTATGCATATTTAGTTGTTGTTAGCAGTCGCAACAAGTTTTCAATCGCTTTTATATTACCATTTTTAATCGACTCAAATATTGATTTTAAAATAAAACTAACTTCTATTTGTTGTTTTTGCTCGTGGTTGTTTTCAAGATTATTTAAAAGTTTAATTGCCGTAGAAATGCTTACTTCATCCTTGTCAGTAATTTGACCTAAACTGCGGGCAGCTTCGTTCCGAATAGATAAATGCTCGGAGCTATCTATAAATTGTACTAGGGCAGTAATCGCTATTTCGTTAGCTATTCCAATCTGCCCTAAAAACTGGACAGATTGCCACCGAGTATTTTCACAATCGGTGGTTTTCATAACGTTGACCAATTTACAAACAGCTATTTGATTACCAATATCAATTAGACCTAAAGTATAAGCAGCTTGCCAAACAACAAAGCTATACTGACAAGTATCTATCAGTTTAATCAGCCCCTTAATTACCTTGTCTCGAACTGTCTCTAGAAGTATAGTTCTAGCTTTATCTTGAATCAGGTTATGGTATCTTACCCACTTTTGTGTTTGAGTATCATAATAACCAAAGCTTAGCTTAATAATTGAATCGATCGCTTTATCTGTAAAAAAATATTCACGAAACTCTGCGATAGCAGCTACAGCTAGAAAATCAGACCTATAAGAATAGAATCTGTATCTAATTCCATCATTAAACTCTACCAATGCCGTGATAAACTCTTCTTTCTGGTTATTTATTATTTCGTCATCACGCCCCAACCACAGCAAAATTACCTCTTTCCACTGCGGCTCGAAAATGCGGTATGGCTTATATTGCTTTGGATTATCTTTATCTTGAACAGGTCTATCTTTGTGTTCGCGGGGTAAGAAATAATCCCAATCATCAACAGCTAACGCGGCAAAATATTCCTGAAAACTAGAATGTAAAAACGAATAAATAGGCTTTTTCGTGCGAGTATCCTTGTCAACTAAAACCAACCATCCCAATTCACCAGCTAAATTAAACCACTCTTCCTCCATCTGCTCAATGGCAAATTCTTGCTCAATCCGAAACCGATTGGCGCTTTCCATTGCCGCTAAAGCCAACTTTTCCAAAGCTTGTTGAATCTGTTTTTTATCCGTTTCCTTTAATACTCGGTGCTTTTTCTGAAATTCCTCTTGTTTCCACTCAAAAAAATAAGTAGTAAACTGCTCGTAAAGTGCCGCCTTCGTTGACGGCAAATCCCGTTCAGCTACGCACCAAGACTGACACAACATCGACAACCGCAGGGGATTGCGTACCAGTTCCCGAATTCGCTCTTTTCCCGATGCTTTTAACTGTTGCTGTAACTGTTTTCCCTGTTTCTGCCAAAAACTTTCCTTACCAGAATTGCGCCGTTTCTCATCCTGACTTGCTTGCTCAAACCACTGATGAATAAACTTATCCACATCATCGGGTTCAAATTCCAAGGTTTTATAAGTATCAAAATTTGTCAGGGTATTGCTAATCGCCGCATCCCAAACATTCAAACGGCAAGTTAGCACCACCCGCGCCTTACCCACCCAGTCTGTCAGTTGTTCCCGAATTTTCGCCAACGCCTGCACGGGGGATTCCGCCGCCCTTTCATCCACGGCATCAAGCAGCAACCACACTTTACCTTGACAGAACAGTTGTTTGAGAGCTTTTCTGATTTCTGGCGTTACATTTTCCGCATCAGCATCGATAAAATATAGCGCTTTTTTCAGCCAATTATCCAGTAAATAATCTTCAATGGTGCTCTCCCGTAAATCTGCCAGTCGAATACAAATCGGAAAATCCGGGGAATTTTTCGGCAACCGTTCCGCCAATTCTCCTAACAGGGTAGTTTTCCCCGCGCCCGGTTCGCCAATGATCGCGATATGCTTGCCTTTTTCGGTGCGATTTTCGGCAATCACTTTCTGGAAAAAAGCATCATCTTTATAAGTTTGAACGATTTGCAGTTCTGGTTCTTTCTGGCGTGACTCTTCGCCTGTGGGGTTTGGTATGGGGTTTGGTGTTTTGGGACGTTCCATTAATCCCAAGGGAACGTAAATATTTAATTCATATTGTTGTGCTGTTGCTTGGCGGCGGAGTTGTTGAGTTGCTATAACTTTGTTGCAGACATCGCGCCAGTCAATATTTTTCTCGATTATCGGTGATGATTCCGGTACATTTGAAGCTGTTTTTTCCTGCCATTTCTGCTTCACTACAGCCAGATTCTTATCCCTAGATGCCGTTTGCTGTTGCAGCTCCAGCGTGAATTTCCAGTAGCCTTGATTTTTTTTCGTATTGGGATCTTCCTTCAACACTCCCAACTGTCTCAAGCAGTCAATGACTGTTTGAATTGCATCCAATTCCTTCTCTTGCTGGCTTCCTCGCCGCTTGCCAAGTTCCAAGCGTTTGCCAGTTTTCTTAATCAGTGCAACTAAATGTTCCTTCCGTGTGCCAACTTCAACAATTCGATTCCCTCTTTTTTGCTGTTCTTTCCCCGTCACGCGCAACTGGCTAGCAGAAACCCACTCAACCTTAACTGCGGTTTTGAGTGTGTCGTCTAACTCCAGTTCTTCATCTGCATGAGACAGTAAAGCTTCTACCAGGTTTAAGCTATTTTTCTGCTCTGGTTCTCCCCAGCCAATATTTCTTTCCATACCACAACGATAAAAAAACCTAAACAAGTTTTGACTTGCCCAAACCAGCCAGCACCCCCAAGCTACTAATCCCCATTCTACAAGCATTCCGAGGGTTGCTTGGGGAAGTTGTTTGTTGGAAAACCCAAAAAAACAATTGATCTTGTCAGCCAAAAACAAGGTCAGTTCAATGTCTACCCAGAAGAATCAGCAACATAAAGCCGCTCAAATGTCTACCCAGAAGAATCAGCAACATAAAGCTGCTCACAAGTTTGTGGGGCGAGTTATAGAGATCGCATTTGTCACACAAGCCATCATTATCGGCATCAACGGAAATCTCGATGTGCTTTCAGGTAAACCCGTCCTCGATGTTATCCCGTCGATGATTACTCAAGCTATACAGTTAATCGTCAAAACCTATCGCACCCAAAAGAGTGTGGAGGAGATCGATCGCATTAAAAAAGATCGCATCGCCCAAAATCCCGACGATTGATATCGCTTCGAGGGTGCAAGATCGATCGCACAAACAGCATCAAGAGGGGGAAATTGAGCTTAACTCAACTTCCCCCTCTGGACAAACGCTTTGTTTTCTGAAGCTTTTCTCTAACACACCATCTGTCTCGACTCAATTTCTAGCAAGCGCAGCAGTCTTTCATCGCCATTGGCTTTGGCTGCTTGCTTTCTACGATCGAGAATATTGCAAATATTCGCTTGGTGGATTTGCGCCACTTCTACAACAGTTGGGTAAGATTCAACCGTCCCTGGGGTGCGAACTGCTGCGCTATCCCGATCGCCACCTTGAGAATCTCGCTTTGTAGTATAGTTTGTGCCGCCGTATTTATTTGGGCCGGGAATGTGTCTCGGATACCGATAGTTCCAGTCTTGGCCCCGGTATTTGCCCGCTACTTCGCCTTCGATCATATCGACTGTCGGAATGTCGTACTCGTAGTTGACGCCGCGATAAGTGAGTTTCATATTTTTGATCCTTATATGTATGGAGATAAAAAGGGCAGTCAGGCCAGCTTGGGTTTTCTTTGCTAAAACTTTTTTAGTTTCTGTATTCAATTATACTGTTTTTTAAGATAAATCGGTTAAATTTACAAAAATTAATATTTTGAGGGGCAGAGGGCAAGAAAAAACCCGCCGCAGCGGGTTTAATCGAGTTTTTGACTAATTCGAGCAGCATCCGGAGCGAAACTGCTTCGGTTCCGGAGAACTAGCCAACTGTCACCTGATCGGTTTGCACGTCTGTGGCGCCTTCTTCAGCAGAGGCGATCGCCACCAACTTGTCGAGAATTTCCTGACTGGGAACTTGACCTTTGAGAACAACCGTGCTGCTGAGCTGAGCTACATAAACAGTCTCGATATCAGCAACTTCTGGATCGCCGTCAAAAGCTAAAGCGACCCGCTTCGCGAGGCCGCTGTCGTCAAAATTTCCGTCTGGGCCGACTTTAGCAGGAGCGATGGATTGCGCTTGCGCTGCTTGCTGTACTACTTGTGCCATCGGTTCAGCCGGGGCTTCAGGCTTTTCGAGTCCGAACAGTCTTTTAAACCAACCCATATTAGTTGAGTCTCCTGAAAATACACTTTTTACACGATAGCTCTAGAATTCCAAAAGACTCGTAATTGTTGCAAAACTCAGCGAAATTTATCAAAATGTTTTATCGGGAGACTTTCACAATCTAAAATCTTAAATGGTATCTAGATATTGATGTTGCTATTTGATGTATAGGACGATCGCTCCGCCTTGGATAGCAGAGGCATAGTCGAAGCAGTTCCCCCACTGTCACCTTAAAAAAACTGCACAACGCGCCAGAATACATTCTCGGTTTGTTTAACTACCCGGGACATCTCCTGCGGGTCATCGATCTGTGTCCACTGATACAGGGGACGGTAGCCCGCGCTTAATTAAGGGTAGTCCTGCATATAGCAATCCTTGCAGGAGTCGTAAATTTTTTACCCCACCCCAACCCTCCCCGAATCCCCTCGCTCCGGAGTAAGAAATTCACAAATGATGCGAGGATTGCTATAAGTAATTATGCAATTTGATCAACCCCGTCTGTAGAAGGAGATGACAGGCAAAAACCACTACTTGTTTACCAATTAGCAATTACCAATTACTACTCACCAATTCCCCGTTAGAGATAATTAAATCTAACTCTTAACTTTTTAGATAATATTGTTCTGCTTCCGACCAATTCAGTTTAAGCAACGAATCATTTCCCCAGGTCAGTTTGAGACTCGGCTTAATTGCTGTCACGCCCAAAGCGCTAATAATCTGCGCTGCTACAGCTTTCGCCAATAGCGGCGGTACAGAATTTCCGACTTGGCGAAAACCGTGCCATTTTGTAACGTGAAATCTAAACCAGTCAGGATAGGAATGCAGTCGCGCAGCTTCCCTGACAGTAATGCACCGAGGCGCGATCGGGTGAATCGGTCTCGGCGAAGTATAAGCCCCCCTAGCCCGGTCGGTTCCAGCCCTGAGAGTGTTGCAAACTCCCTGGGGATGAAGCTTATAAAAACGGCTGATCGGCTCTTTTTCGCCGTGTTTAGCAGCATGAAACCTTTCTCTACATTCCAGAGAGTGTTGAGTTCGCAAACTGCAAGAGAGAATTTGCCGATCGTACTCGCGATCGTAGGAATAATCATCATCCAAACCATCAATTCCGCGCATTATACTCGCATAAGGGCTGCACTTTCCGTACTCCGCCATCACCCAATCTCGGTGCAGCAACTCGCTGTACTTTTCCACTTCCGGCAAATCTCCAATCGCATCCCAAACTGTCGGGACAGCAGGTAAATTAACTTTTTTATAGCGTTTAGGAATTTTAACTTTCGGCAGTATAGTAGTTGGCTGAGGGTATTTTGGCAGCTCATAATCTTTTTTGCAGCCAATCAAAAACAAGCGTTTGCGAGCTTGCGGGACTCCGTAGTGAACCGCGTTGAGAACTTGATAGTTTTCTTCTACTTGATAGCCTGCTTCCAGAAAAGAGCTAATTAAAATATTCAGGAGTTCTTTGTGTTCTCCTGATGCAATTCCCGGAACATTTTCCATTACGAAAAACTTGGGTTTTAGCTCCAAAACTAAGCGTTTAAAGTGAAAAATTAGAGAATTTCGCGGGTCGTCCACATCGCGCTTTCCCATCATCGAGAATCCTTGACAGGGCGAACCGCTGATTACTACGTCTATCTCGCGCCGCCCGATCGCCGATTTTTTCCTAATTTCCGAACCCGTAAGCTGTGCGACATCTTTGCACAGAATAGAACACAGCGGGAAATTAAACTGGTGTGTGGCGCAGTGAATTGGGTCAATTTCGACTGAGGCAAGTACATCAAAACCTGCTTGTTCAAAGCCCAGGGTCATGCCGCCCGCGCCTGCAAATAAATCAACAGCGATCGGTCGCTTTTTCCGATTGCTTGGCATAACATTTCAATAACAAAGTTGCTTTAATAGAAATTAAGGAAATTAACCGCGTTTCTGGCAATAAATCTGGGGTTTGTCAAGGAGCCATCTACAAAGAAACCGGGTTTATACATAACCTTTCAATACCAAAATTGCTTTAAGAAGCTGTATTTAATTTGACGTTTTTCATTATTTCCGCAGCGGCCCGATCGCACACACCCACATCTCCGAGACTTTCGCGCATTTCCCGATAACCCGCTTTGATTTGCTGGCGTCGATCGGCATTTTGCAGCAATTCCAGTGCGTGGTTCACTATATTTTCCGCAGTCGCCTCGTATTGCAGCAACTCCGGGACGATCGGCTTCATTTGCACCAAATTGGGCGGAGACATAAAAGGAATCGAAAATTTCAGGACGTGGCGAGCAATAATCGCCGTAATCGGACTGACGCGGTAGACGACAACTTGCGGAACGTCGAGCAAAGCTAGCTCCAGATTAACAGTACCAGATTTAGCGATCGCCAGATCGGCAGCAGCCAAGATTTCCAGAGTTTGATTTTCTAACAAAGTAGCCCGCAAACCGTAATTCTCGATCGCTTTTTCGATTTTGCTGCGGAAAGCTTTGTTAGCAAGCGGAATCAAAAAATGAACTTCCGGCAATTTAGCTTGAATAATTTGAGCGGCCTCAAATATAACCGGCATCAGGTACTTGAGTTCTTGGTGTCTGGAAGCGGGAATTAGGGCGATCGACACCTGTTCCGGCCCAATTCCCAAAGTTTTGCGGGCAACTTCCCGGCTGGGCGCAGACTGCATTCTATCGACCAAAGGATGACCAACCCAACTCACTTGGGCTCCTTTTTTTTGATAATAACAAGCTTCTTCAGGGAAAATTGCCAAAAGTTGGTCGCAAATATTGACAATCAGATCGGTATTGCGACGAGAAATCGACCAAACCCATTCTTGAGGTGCGATGTACCAAACCACCGGCAAATCCGGCAAACAGCGGCGGATATAGCTGCCAATACCGAGATTGGGAGTCAAATAATCAATCAATACAACAGCATCGGGGCGGAAGTTTTTGAGATATTGTTTAGCTTTTTGCTGAACTTTGATCGTTGGCCAAATATACGGCACTGATTCTATCAGACCCATAGAACCAATGCCCACAGTATCGCCTAAAATAGTAGCCCCAGCTTCTGCCATACGAGGACCGCCCAATCCTGTTATTTCTAGCTCAAAACCAGCGGCGACAGCGTGACGTTTTAAAGCGGCAACTAACAAAGCTCCTTGCAAATCGCCAGAAACCTCACCAGTGCTGATAAAAATTTTCATATTCTGACTTTAAACAGGTGAGGTGTTTGCTAATAATTCGGTAACAGCATCATATTGATCGGGCATATTAGCACAGCGTAGGAGTAATTCTAAGTCTAGATCGGGAAGGAATGTACTGCGAGCCACCTGCTCATAATTTTCGCCTGTTAAGTAATAGAGAGATAACTGACTATTTTGCCAAAACCAGACTTCCCGAACGCCCAATCTTTTGTAGAACTCTAGAGTATTTATCCCGCCACTGGTAATTACGACTTCAATAGCAATATCTGGGACTATTTTTTGGGTTCCTATATCATAGGAATCATCCGGCTCTTTTCTACCGCCTAATTCTCTGTCACCTAGAGTCGGCCCGCCCTTGCCGTAAAATCGAATCCCATTTGCTCTCATATATGCCTCTAGGAGCATACAGAGAGTTTTCTTGATTATTTCGTGTTCGGGCGAGACAGTCATAATTTGCAGTATTTTATCGAGATAGAAAAATTTCACACCTCTGACATCTTTAAAAGCTGCTTCTATCGCTTCAAATTGCTGCCAACTAACATCTGAGAACCTAATCCAGCCATCTTGTTCTGTTTCAGGGGATGTAGATTTGACTGAAGTATATACATTCATAGGGCAACAGTCGGTTAGTTCATAGGTTTATTCTACCTCATTTACTTTTTGCCAGGAATCAAACCGCGCCGCCCTTTGGTTATAGACTGCTGCACAAATCTCCGCAGGTGCTGCAAGTGGGCGTTTTCTGGTAACAAATCCAACTGTTCCAAAGCTTGATTGAGAGTGTAGCCAGAATGGTATAAAATACGAAAAGTTTTCTTCAAAACTAGCAAATCTTCTTCTGTCAAACCAGCGCGTTGCAGACCGACTTTGTTGATTGCTCGCACCCTCGAAGGATTGCCCTCGACTAGCATATAAGGAGGTACGTCTCGATCGATTCTGCTCAAGCCCCCCACCATCGACAAGCGGCCGATGTGGACAAACTGATGAACGCCCAAAACACCGCTCAAGCGGGCTTGAGACTCGATTTTAACGTGTCCGGCTAAGGCTACAGCATTGGCGATAATTACTCGATCGGCGATCGCGCAATTGTGTCCGACATGAACATAAGCCATCAATAGATTATGATTGCCAATTGTCGTGCTTTCCCCCGCTCCAGTAGCGCGGTTAATTGTCACGTATTCCCGAATCTGATTGCTGTCGCCAATTTTCACCCTAGTCGGAGAACCCTCGTATTTCAAATCTTGAGGTTCCAAACCAATCGCCGCACCGGGGAAAATTTGATTGCGAGCGCCTATTTCTGTTAGCCCGTCGATAATTGCATGAGCGCCAATCTTAGTATCCGGCCCGATTTTCACTCTTTCCCCAATTACAGCATAAGCTCCCACTTGTACAGTCGGGTGAAGTTCAGCGCCGGGATGAATCACAGCAGTTGGGTGAATCAAAGTAAGCATTTGTCAATTTTTTTGCTGGTAAGTGGGAAGGAAGTTCGGCTAAGTGCAGTGTAAGGGATTGAACGGATTTAACGGATGGATGTTGACAGAAGACGGAAGAAGGAAGAGGGAATTTTAGAAATTTTAAGATGGCGTCGTTCCGACGAACACTTAGCAGTTTTAATTTAAATTCAAAACTCACAAGTCACAATTACCCGCAAGCCCTCACCACTTCCCCAATTTAATCTACCATCGAAAACGTCAATTCTCCTTCACAAACTTTTTGTCCGTCTACTTCAGCCAGAGCCTGCATTTTTGCGAAGCGGCGGCGTTTTACCCACAGCAATTCTACAGTCATCCGCAACTGATCGCCCGGTACAACCTGACGACGGAACTTCACTTGATCGATTCCGGTAAACATCCACAATCCTTGCTTGATGTCGGGCAACTGAGCGAGAACAATACCGCCAACTTGAGCCATAGCTTCAACAATTAATACCCCAGGCATAATTGGCCGTCCGGGAAAATGCCCTTGAAAATGTGGTTCGTTGAAAGTCACATTTTTAATTCCTATAGCCTTCTTCGACGGCACGTAATCAACAATCTTGTCAACCAGTGCAAAAGGATAGCGATGAGGCAAGAATTTCTGAATTTCTTCGAGAGTAAAAGTAGATTTAACCGCTGGAGAATCCTCACCGTTTTCAGTGGGAACGGATTCAGAATTCGCAGTATTGAGGGTGTTAACTTCAGTCAGCGTGGACATTGCTTGAAGACTTTTGAGTGTAGTATGGCAGAAGGAATATGCAATCTTAACAGAGCACGTGTTTTTTCCTAACTTTTATCTAGCGTAGCTAGAGCTTCCGATTTCAGGGCTTGGGCGAGTTGGACGTGCAGATTGTGACTGGCTTTGTAAGCCAAGTAGTGAGCTTTTGGCCAAGTTCCGAGCAGACTGAGGTCGCCTACTAAGTCTAGGATTTTATGGCGCACCGGTTCGTTTGTAAATCTCAAAGGCGGGTTGAGCCACCCGGATCGATGGCAAACTAGGGCGTTCTCTAGGGTACCACCTTTGATCAAACCTGCTTGTCGCAATTGGTCAACTTGGCGAGCAAGTCCAAAAGTGCGGGCTGGGGCGATCGCGCTAGCAAAACTTTCTGCCTCTGGCGACCAACTGTACCATTGATTGCCGATCGCCTGTTCCTCAAAATCAATTCCGTAACTAAATCGAGTTTCCGCTGACGGTAAAGCCGCTGCAAAAGCATCCCCGTGGCGCACCCAAATTGGCTGTTCTAGGACGAAGGAGGAAGTGGGGTCTTGCTTCGATTCTTGAGGAACTAAGCCGGTATGGGCGATCGCCTCTACCCAAACCACAGCCGAACCGTCCAGCAGAGGCACTTCCGGCCCATCAACCTCTATTCGAGCATTATCCGCTCCCATCCCCGCCAAAGCGGCTAATAAATGCTCTACAGTGCGAATTTGAGCATCGATACCTGCCAGTTCAGTTGAAAGTGCAGTCTGGCAAACCGCCTCAATTTTTGCAGGAATTATCGGAGCACCAGGCAAGTCAATTCTGACAAAATAGCGGCCTTCCCCAACCGCAGCAGGCAAAACTCGGACGCGAGTTTGTTCGCCGCTGTGCAAACCGATTCCCGACAGTTCAAATTCAGATTTTAAGGTACGTTGAGTCATTTGGGAGAAGGAAGAAGGAAGAAGGAAGAGGGAAGAGGGAAGAAGGAAGAGGGAAGAGGGAAGTTAACAGTAGGGTGCGCCTGGTCGCGCACCTTAGACATGATTTGTAGGGTGCGCCGAGGCGTAGCTTACTAATTAGCAATTAGCAATTAGCAATTAGCAATTACCAATTACTCCTAACTAATGACTGCTGACTACTGACTCTTCGTTAATTAGAATCGCTCACCAATCCCAAAGTGAATTTGATTGTCGCCCGTGTCGTTGATACCGTAATCGATCCGGATCGGCCCTAAAGGAGATTGAATCCGCACGCCGAGGCCGTAACCGTAACCGCTACCCGGCTTTCCGCGGATACCGGCAGGGTCGCCCGGGACATCTTCGCCCGTACCCAAGTCAGTGCCAGCATCCAAAAATAGCGCTCCGCCGATAAACGAAATAATCGGGAAACGGTACTCAACGCTGGCTTCTAGGAAACTGCGACCTGCTCCGAGGTCGCCTTCGTCGTATCCGCGCACCGAGTTGGCGCCGCCTAAGGCGAAGGCTTCGTAGGGAGGCAAATCTCCGAATATGGTGCCGCCTCTAAAACTGAATGCCAGGGTTTGAGGGCCGGGGGTAAAGTTAGTGTACTTGACTGGTAGGTACAAGCTGTAGCTGGCCCGCAGGCGGTTTAACAGGATGCTGCCGGAACCTACAGGAATCGATTGTTCCACCCCAAACCTGAGCAGAGAACCGCTAGTGGGGCGGAGGGGGTCGTTGCGCCGATCGCGCACAACACCTGCTTGCAGTGTTGTCAAGTCGTCGGAGCCGGAATTGCTAAAACTTAACAGGTTGCCGAGTTCGTCCCGGGATTCGCGCCTGCCTTTGCGATCGGTAATTGAGACCCGCTGGTACTGCAAGCCGACTGAAGCAGTCCACTCAGCATCGGCAAAAGGATTGCGCGACAGCGGACGGGTGAAATTGATGCCGGCACCGGTGCGATTGATGCGGGGTCGATCCTCGTTGGGCAATCTGACTTCCCGTTCGCCGCCGTCAAAAATCACGCTGATCGATCGTCTTCTAAAAACATTAGCGGTGAAAGAAGTCCGGTAAGGATCGCCTGCAATCCAGGGGTCAGTAAAACTCAGGTCAAACAGATTTTGGCGTTCCCCGATTTGTACTTCAGCGCCCAACTTCTGGTTCCTACCGCCCAAGTTTTGCTGCTGGTAACTCAGGGTACCGAACAAACCCGTCGCGGAACTCAAACCCGCACCAGCCGCCAGAGAACCGGTATTTTTCTCGATGACGTTGACAATTACCCTTGCCTTGCGGGGGTCAGTCGTTCCCGGTTCCAAGGCAAGTCGCACGTCTTCAAAAATTCCCAAACCAAACACCCGTCTCAAATCTCTTTCCGCCTTGGTGCGGTTAAAGATGTCTCCGGGCTTGAGTTCTACTTCGCGGGTGACGACAAAGCGACGGGTGTTGCCTCCGATCGGCTGACCCGTGGCATCTGTTGCCTCTCCCTCCTTGTTCAGGAAGCGGACATCAACCGATTCGATCTGGCCTTCTGCCACTACCAGGGTTACTGTGCCGTCGTCTCCTACTTGCGGGGCATCAGTGATTTGGCCCAAAACATAGCCGTTCTCTTGATACCACGCATTAATTTTTTTCACTCCCTCCTCAAAGCGGCGGAGGTTGAGAATTTTGCCGTATTGATCGCGGAAGCTTTCGTCAATTACGCTTTGGGGCAGCACTTGCTGACCGGTGATTGTCACTCCCCGCAGTACCGGATTTGGCTGCACAATAAAAGTCACCCGGACGCCCAACGGGGTGTCTTCCGGTACTGCCCGCACGTTTCTGAAAAAGCCTGTGGCAAAAATGGCGTTGATGTCTTGTTGCAGTTGGCTGCGGTTGGTCGTGCGTCCCGGTTGGGTGCTGATGACTCGGTAAATTTCGCTTTCCAGGTCGTCCGTCGCCCCGGTGACTGTAACTTCTGCAACTAGCACTTGCGGTTCTGCCGCCCCGGCGGGTGCGGGGGTTTGTCTGGGCTGCGGTGCTGGGCCAGGGGGTAATGGGGGAACGGTGTTAGCCGGCGGTCCCGTCGGGGCCGGTCTGGGGGTAACTTGGGCGTTTTGAGCGATCGCCCCTGATTCCTCTGGTTTCCCTAGCTCTGCTGCGATCCAGGCGGGCGTTACAGCCGATGGCTCGGGGGGGAGCGGGCTGCCCAGCGGCGCCTCTGGCAGGGCGTTTTGGCTGCTAGAGGCGGGGGAGGGGTTGGCTGCTAGCTCGGGTTTGAGTTGAAGCAAGGAAGGCGAAACCGGGGAGGGCGTGTCTGTGAATCGCTCTGGGGGTTTGCGGTCGTCCTCTCCTCTGGCAGGGGCCTCCGCTATTTTTAGGGCTTCGGCTTTGCCGGTTTTAGCGGCTTTGCGGTTTTGAGGAGGATTTTGGGTTAATTCTGGAATGGGGCGATCGGGTAATTCGATCGACGGGGCAGGCGGAACTGCAGCCAAAGCTTCCTCTGCTGATTCAGAGTAGGATGTTTGGCCACTTGCCGAATTTGATAACCCGAATGTTGCTGAGGCAGTAAAAACTGCCACCAATACAGCAGATAAACGCATTTTTGTTCACTTTTTTGGGCAATCCACACACCACATTAGTCATTATTCATTAGTCATTAGTCATTAGTTATATAAGTCGGTTGAATTTCGCGCTGACCGCTAATTGATGACTGTTGACCGCTGATTGCTGACATCGAAAGCAGAAGGGTGACAAACTGTGCAATTCTAGCGCATTACCAAGGCCTCTAGACTTTCTGAGCGAGAACGCGTTGGAGAACTTGTTGGTAAGCGGTTTCTACCGATCCTAAGTCGCGGCGGAATCGGTCTTTGTCCATAACACGGGCGTCGGGGTCGGCTTCTGCGTTGTCCCAGAGGCGGCAGGTGTCGGGACTGATTTCGTCGGCGAGGATCAGATTTTGATGTTGGTCGATACCGAATTCTAGTTTGAAGTCTACCAGGGTGATGCCGCACTGGCTGAAAAATTCTTTGAGTATTTCGTTAATTTCGCGGGCGGCGATTTCTAGTTGGTCTACTTGTTGGGGGGTGGCTAGCTGCATTAGCAGCAGCCTGTCGCGGGTCAGCAGCGGGTCTCCCAAATCGTCGTTTTTGTAATAAAACTCCACCAGCGGCGGATTGATAATTGTGCCGAGGGCGAGTCCGGTTTGCTTGCAAAGGCTGCCAGCGGCAATGTTTCTGACTACGACTTCCAACGGCAAGATTTGGACGCGACAGACTCGCATTTGGTTGGGGGCCGGCGTGTCGATGAAGTGGGTGGGGATGCCTTTGGCTTCTAGCATCCGAAACAGGTGGGCGGATACGGCGCAGTTGATTTCGCCTTTGCCGACGATGCTGCCGCGTTTCTGGGCGTTAAAGGCTGTAGCGTCGTCTTTGAAGTGGGTCAGCAAAATTTCGCTGTCTTCGGTGGAGTAGAGGATTTTGGCTTTGCCTTCGTAGAGTTTGCGATCGGCTGACATGGCGATTAATAATGTAGATGAGTTGTAGATTTTACCGTAGCTCGATCGGGCATTATTGGCGAGTTTTTGGATTTCGGCTGCGCCCCTCAGAGCATGAGGGGCGAGTACACCTGCAGGTAGATCCCGCGAGCGGCCCAGGCATAAATGATTCTTGACAAAGGACAATAGAGATTAAACCTGCTGGGTTCGCGATCCGTGCGGGCTAAACCTCGCCAACGAGACTGGCGCTTAAAAAACATCTGCAAAGTGGCTCATTTATGGAAGACAAAAAAATTCATATTCTCTTGGTAGAAGATGATGAGGTTGATGTGATGAACGTCCGGCGAGCATTCAAAAAAAATAACATCGTCAACCCCCTCTACATTGCTGCCAATGGATTAGAAGCTCTCTCTATATTGCGTGGAGAAGGAAAAATAGATCCTCCAATGCCTCAAGCGCGCCGGTTGATTTTGCTGGACTTGAATATGCCGAGAATGAGCGGGATCGAGTTTTTGCAAGAATTGCGACTGGATGAATGTTTGAGGTCGATTCCGGTAATCGTCCTCACGACTTCTAATGAAGATAGAGATAAAGTAAAAGCTTATAATTTGAATGTAGCTGGCTATATTCTTAAACCTGTTACTTTTTCTAACTTTGTGGAAGTGATGGCTACCCTAAACAGATACTGGATGCTGAGTGAAATTCCCTAAAATAGGGGAAATTTAATAAAAAAATTATTTTTTAATGTGGCTTGGTGATTTTTCAGGAATGCAGTTGTTTTAATTCTTTTTTCCAGACTGCAGCTTTTTCGGAGTAATCCACAATTCGGTTGTTATGGACAAAATTCTCACAATTCTGATAGTTGATGACGATGCAGTCGATCGAATGGCGATCAAACGCTCGCTCAAGTCCGCTGGTGTTTCGGCAGAAGTTACGGAGGCAGAAGACTGCGCGGATGCCCTGAGCCAACTCTCGGTCAGCAAAAATTATACCCCGGCTACGGCAAAACTCTCCAAACACAATAAATCTCAACCTTTTAGGGAGGTTGAGGAGACAGAAAAGGGGCTGCTATTAAATCAAATATTTGAGTGCAAATTTGACTGCGTATTGCTCGACTACGGATTGCCGGACGGAGACGGACTGAGTTTGGTAAAAAATCTACGAGAAGCGGGACTGAAAGTTCCCTTAATTGTGCTCACCGGTCAAGGCGACGAACAAATTGCTGTGGAATTAATGAAGGCTGGAGCTTCTGATTATATTGCTAAAAATAAGCTTTCTCCCGATAGTTTGTCTCGCAGTTTGTACAATGCTATGCGCGTTTATCGCGCCGAATCTCAGGCGTTTCATACCAGTCAAAAACTCAAGGAAAGTGAGGAACGATACAGGTTAGTTTTAGAGGGAGTGAACGACGGAATTTGGGATTGGGATTTAAGTAAAAATGAGGTTTATTGGAACGATCGCCTTTTGGAAATTATCGGTTTGTCGCGAAAGCAATTTGGCAGGACTATGGACGCTCTATACAACCGCCTGCACCCCGATGACAAGGAGGGAATCGTCGGGGCTATCGCCGCTCACTTGGAACAAGAAATAGACTACAATGTAGAATTTCGGCTGCTGCACTCGAACGGTCTTTACCGCTACTGTACTTCTCAGGGAAAAGCTCAACGGAATTCCCAAGGAAAACCGCTGCGGATGGCCGGTATGATTAGCGACATTACTGAGCGCAAACAGGCGGAAGATGCTCTGGAAAGGGAACGGCAGCAACTGAGACAAATTATTACTTGCGTGCCTGTAGCAATGGCGATGTTCGATACACAAATGCGCTATATGGCTAACTCTAAAAAATGGGTTAGTCAATTTAATTTGGACTTGCCGTCCCTGAATAATCTCAGCCATTACGAATTGTTTCCAGATACGCCGAATCGCTGGAAAGTAATGCACCAAGAAGCGCTCCAAGGCAAGGTAGTTTCTGTGAGCGAAGATGCCTGGGAACGAGCAGACGGATCTGTTCTGTACCTGCGGTGGGCTGCTCACCCTTGGTACGATCCAGACGAGAAAGTCGGGGGAATTGTGATGGTTGCCGACAAGATTAATGAGTTGGTGGAAGGGCGGGAAACTGCCTTAGAAGCGAGCCGGGTGAAGTCGCAATTCTTGGCAAACATGAGTCACGAAATTCGCACTCCGATGAATGGTGTTTTGGCAATGGCTCAATTGCTGCTGCGCGCTCCACTGGAACCGAAACAGCGGGATTGCGCTCAGACTATTTACCGCAGTGCTGAACATTTGCTGAACGTTATTAATGATATCCTCGATTTCTCTAAGATTGAAGCTGGAGAAATGCGGCTGGAAAAGGGTAATTTTGATTTGGATAGCTGCGTTGAGTCGGTGATAGAAATGGTAGCGCATTTGGCCGAAGAAAAAGGTATTGAATTGAATATTTTAGTTGACAGCTCGGTGCCGAGGAAGTTGGTGGGGGACTCGGGCAGATTGAAGCAAGTTTTGCTGAATTTGACGGGGAATGCCATAAAATTTACCGATAGCGGTCAAGTTCTCGTTCACGTAACTGTGAAACAGGGCAACCGACTGGCAGACGGTAGACAAGAAGCAAGATTGCTATTTTCGGTGCGGGATACTGGCATTGGAATTTCGGCAGAAGGGCAAACAAAGCTGTTCCAATCTTTTTCTCAGGTAGACGATTCTCCTACTAGACCTTACGGCGGGACGGGTTTGGGTTTGGCTATTTGTAAGCAGTTAGTGGAGATGATGGGAGGGGACATTGGAGTTCGCAGTTTGCTAGGCAGCGGTGCGACTTTTTGGTTTACTGTACCTTTGGAAAAACAGTTGCCAGTTGAGCCTCACGATCCCGAACTTGCGGGCAAGAAGCTGTTAGTAGTCTCTGGAAGCGCTTTGAGGAGGGCAGCGGTGCGATCGCTCGCTCAAAGTTGGGGGGCCCGCTGCGATGAGGCAGAAACTGTTGCTGAGGCTTGGAGTTGGTTTAAAAATGCCCAGGGCGGGATTTCTCAGCATTCAGGGCAGGGGGAAAAAAGCTGGGATGTGGTGCTTGTGGACTTGCAAATGCCGGAGTTGGATGCGGAGGAATTTGCTAGGAAAGTGCGATCGACCTCTATAGTTGGTTCGTTAATCGCCATGACTGCTTTGCGAGAACAGCCGAAGGCTGAATCGCTTTGCCGTCAGGGCTTTAACAGATATTTGATCGAGCCGGTGCGGCCAAGCCACCTGCTTGAGGCAATGCTGGCGCCGGTGAAGGGAACGGGAGATTTTGGGAGAGTGGAGGCTGCTAATACTTGCAAGTTGCCACCAGTTAATACTCAATATGTTACTTCCGATTCGCCGTCATCGCTGAGAATTTTGGTGGCGGAAGACCACCCGATCAATCAACAAGTTCTTGTCGAACAGTTGGCAGTTTTAGGCTATCAGGCTGACTGCGTGGTCAACGGTCAAGAAGCGCTGGAGTTGCTCGCAAAAAAAAGCTATGATTTAGTGCTGATGGACTGTCAAATGCCGGTACTTGATGGTTACAAAACGGCGCAAAAGTTGAGGCAAATCGAAGGAAGCGAGCGGCATACTTTTGTGATGGCTTTAACTGCTCATGCTATGCCGGGGGAACGAGAAAAGTGTCTGGCGGCGGGGATGGATGATTATCTCAGCAAACCTGTAGATTTAGATGCTTTGGCGGCGGCCCTGAAAAAGTATGAAGCCCTAAATGTTCAGGGTGAAAATAAGTATGGAGTTAAAAGTATTAATTCGGAAAATAAATCTCAATTAGCAACAAATTATACAGAAGTTGTGGAAAAAGCGCAGGTTGGGGCTGGACAGGCACCGAGGGCGATCGCACTTCAAACTTGGGAACATAGAGACTACGACGGACTGTTCGACAAGAGCAGATTGGAGCAACTCGGACGAGTTAATATTAAATTGCCCGAGCGGCTTTTGCAAGCTTTTGTGGCAGACGCCCAAGCTGATATGGCTGCTGCCAAAATAGCTGTAGAAGCTAAAGATTGGCAAGCTGTGGAATATCAAGCACACCGTCTCAAGGGAACTTCGGCTAATGTGGGAGTTGCTCTGATGTCGGATTTGGCCGCACAATTGGAGCATCAAGCGCGAGGCTTTCAATCTGAACCACCAGGGGGGGAATTGTTAAATATTGAGAGGGTTGAGAACATATTAGTGAGTTTGTCCAGTCATTTAGCCCGGGTTCAAGAATTTGTGGAAACTCGAATGTTGGGTTAATATCTTACTCGCTCGTAGTCGATATTAGTCGGCGATTAAAATCGCCATTACAAAAACGAAGTTCCTCTCTAAAAGACTAATAAATAAAGCGGTACGGTACGGAGTGTGCATCCTACATATAGAAATTATAGGAAAATATTGTTTGTTTCTTTACTCCGTTTCCTCTGCGTTCTCTGCGGTTAATTAAAAAAATAATTAATTTAGCTATGAATTACGATACCAGTACAAACACTATTTTCGATAGCGATTCATTAGAAAATGATGAAAAACGGCTAACGCCTTTGATGATTTTTGCTCGGGAAGTTTTATTGTATGAAAATGAGGCTATCTCTGAGCAAGATTCTGCTGTAAATGCTGTGCCGTCCCCGCTCGATGAAATAACTAATTTATGTGTTGACAATATCATAGCAAAAGTGGCTCGCTGCTGTCGGGAAAGCAAGGTGGGAAAAAAATTACCGACGGCTTTTTACGTTCACGTTTCGGCTTTGCAGACACTCAACCCTGTCCTCGGAATCTACGAAAATTGTGCCAGACGCAATCTCGAAAATATTGATGAAGCAACTTTAGTTAAAATTGCACTCCATCAACCTAAAATATCTTATCTTTTTTACCCTGATTTCGATACAGATGCTCATCCTGCTTTGCAAACCAGCATCCAGATTAATCTAGCAACAGGGGAAGTTAAATATTTTGATTACAGCAACAGCGAAAATCCCCCTGTTTTGCACCGTAAGGAAACTTTTGTAGCTGCGGATTATCCCAATTACGAAAAATTTGCGTGGCTGACTCGCTGCGAAGAAAAGTGGGGACTGCTTGACAATACTAGCGTTATCGGCACTCGCGAGGGTTGGCTCAAATATTTGGGATATTGCGGTGTAGAAATCCAAGATCATACTGTTGTCGAGCGTTTGAAACAGGAGAATAGTGAGCTATCAATTCCTAAGATCGAGCGGCACAAAGCTGCAATGGTGCGCCACTCTCTTTCTAAACCCCTGCGTCTGGTTTTAGAAGCTGATTTAGTGAGGGACGGGGCGACTTTTTTTGACTACGGTTGCGGTTACGGCGGGGATATTAAATATATTGCACAAGAGGGTTATGCTATTTCTGGTTGGGACCCATACTATCAGCCGGATACTCCGCGAACTTGTGCGGATATTGTGAATATTGGTTATGTGATTAATGTAATTGAATCTTTGGCGGAACGCCGAGAAGCTTTGCTGAGTGCTTGGGAATTAACTAAGAATTTATTAGTTGTAGCGGCTCAAGTTTTGATTGATGATAGCCAGCGAGGCCAAATTGCTTATGGGGATGGGGTGATTACTTCTCGGAATACTTTTCAGAAGTATTACGAACAGGAAGAGTTGAAGATTTATATCGACCAAGTTTTGAATGTTGATGCAATTCCTGTGGCTTTGGGAATTTATTTTGTGTTTCGGGATGCAGCGGAGGGTGAAGGTTTTCGTGCTTCTCGGTTTCGATCGCACTTATCGACTCCCAGGGTGCGATCGCAAGTTAAGCGGTTTGAGGATTATGCGGAAATGTTGGCTCCTTTGATGGCTTTTGTGAGCGATCGGGGCCGCCTTCCTGTTAAAGGCGAATTAGCTGAAGAATCGGTAATTAAGGGGGAATTCCACAGTTTTAATCGCGCTTGGAGGGTGATTTTGCAAGCAACGGATGCGGATGATTGGGAGACAATCGCCGACAAGCGCCGCCAAGATTTGCTGGTATATCTCGCTCTCAACGGTTTGGGCGATCGGCCTTCGATGCGCCAACTCCCGGCTCAAATCCGCAATGACATCAAAGGTTTGTTTGACAATTATCAAAAAGCTTGCACTTTGGCAGATTTAATGCTATATAGCTTGGGAAAACCTGATATTGTGGCCGACTGTTGCGAAGATAGTGCGATCGGCTACAAACAGCCCGGTTCCCTTTCAGTTCACGTCTCTGCATTAGAAGAACTTGACCCTTTGCTGCGTCTGTACGAAGGCTGCGCTAACCGCACAATTGGCAGGCTTGACGGCGCGACAATCATCAAGTTTTACGCTCGCAAACCTCAGATTTCCTATTTATTTTATCCCGATTTTGACACTAACCCGCATCCAGCCCTCCACACGGCTATGCACATACATTTGCGCGACCTTTCTGTCAGCTATCAAGACTATTCTGATTTGTACAATCCGCCAATTTTAGTGAGAAAAGAAGCTTTTGTTAGTCCTAATTATCCCCATTACGAAAAGTTTGCGAAACTCACCCGCCAAGAAGAAAAGTTAGGGATTCTCGATAGTGGCGTAGTTAAGAAGCATCGGGAATGGGTTAAGTGTTTGGAGGAAAACTGCGTTAAAATTAAGGATCATAAGTTGTTTTGGCGATCGAATGCTGACCCAGAAAAGTTGAAAATGCTGCAAAAAGCAGCGTCGGAACGCCAGTCGAAAAAGATTGAGTTGAATGCAGGAAAGATTGAAGAAACCGGAGAGGGCGCAGATGGCGCAGAGGATGGGAAATAAGAGCGAACAGAAATAAATGGGAAGCGTAGCGAAGATGCTCAGATATATTAAATTGAGTAGATAGGCCTGTTGCGCTCGCAAAAATATGCTACAATAGTGTGAGAATTTTATCTTGCTAAAATTTCTATGATTTCCCAACAGACAGACTTGCCGATGGTGGAAAATCCCAATGTTTTATTAAAAGCTCTCAAAATTCAATTCAAATATTTCTGTGTAGATTACTTGACTATCCCTCAGATTAAAGGTATTTTTTCAAGCTTCGGTTTTACTGTAAATCATGAGAGTACCGTTTCAAGTGAAACACGTCGTGGATTAGTTGATGAACTCTATAATTCAGGTGATTGGCCGAATGTAGACACAGTTCAAAATTTCTTGAAATTGCTTGAATATGTTCTACAACTGCACTACCTATCGCCTGAATCAAAGAGCCTTCTTTCATCTTTTTGTGAAGAACTTGGATTCGTGGTAGAAGATAATAAAATTACCTGTATAGGCTTATTTTCTGGTGAAGACTTGTTTACATATCAATTTCCTGCTGGAATGCCTTTCGGAAAGAAGAAGCCAGACTTTTCCATTACTGCTGAAAGCGGAAGACAAACATTAAAATATGTGCTACAGGATGGACTGGGATTATTGAAAGGAAAGGTATACCCAAACTTTAGCTTTAGAATGCTAGAGATATTTTACGGTCTTGATAATTCCACGAATGTAGAATTAAAGAAAGCACTCATAGCGATGAATCAAACTCCATATGAAAAAGACTTTTTTATAGAATATGCAAAGAGATTTGATATGGCAAAGAAGAATGTACCTGTATTAATTCCTCAAGCGTGGATTCAATGGCACTCTCAACCTAAAAGAAATCTTCGTTCTGTCGGAACATATGTAGATGACATATATAGAGTTGATTTTGTAGCATTTTGGAATAGTAAGAGATACGCAATTCTAGTAGATGATATCAGCCACTATGGAGTAAACGAGGAATCAATATGGCGCGCAGACGAAGAATCCTATTCAAAGCGATTAAAAGAGGATAGAAAGCTAAGCACAGAAAATTGGCAAGTGTTTCGAGTCAGCAATTGGGAACTGCGAGATAAGGAAAAAATTCCCGGCATTCTGGAGGATTTGCGGAAATTTATTGGTTTCCAAGAATCATAAAATGGTGGCGTAAGTGTGCTGAATAGCTCAAGACCTGCACGCGGCCCAAAAACCCGGTTTCTGCGTGAATATCTCAAGGGTTCATCCACGATTTTTCCTAGAAACCGGGTTTTTTAGTCACAATTCAATCAACTCGTAGGGTGCGTCAGACTCCGTTATTAAACGATGATCGATGGTTTCGGGCTAGTAGAGTGCCTTACTATATATACCAGTTGAGTCCAAGACTGAGTAAATTAGTAAAAGTGGCTGAATTAAGCCGTTAGGTCGCTTTCGTTATTTCTTATAACAGAATTTCTAAACTGTGTTCACCAAGAATCCAGAAGGGACAGGTTCATTACCTCCTGAATGACTTTGAGAAATTGACGTAAAACAATGGACGAATCTTCCTGTCGCCAAACAACAGCAATCTGCCGGTTTAGGGCTGCATTTTGGAGCGATCGATAAACGACTCCCTCACGGTGCAGCGTTTGAACATGGTTGGGTAAGATGGACACGCCAACGCCTGCTGCAACTAAACTGAGCAGTGTGACAACTCCAGTTACTGTGACAGTTTGATTGATTTTCGGTTCAAAGCCAGCCTCCCGGCAAAGAGTGACAACTTTTTCATAGAAGGGCAATACATCAAGGGAAGGTAAGATGATCGCATCGTCTGCTAGTGCTTTCAGAGAAATTTTACTTTGGTCAGCAAGGGCGTGTGTGGTTGGTAACGCGACAACGAAATACTCTTCAAGAATGGGTTGAAAACTCAAGGCTGGATCGTTCTGCTCAAAGCTGGGAGAGCGTTGAAATATCACGTCTAATTGATGGTTCTTGAGCATCTGAATCTCCTGCTGAATCGTGACTTCGTGCAGTTCTAGCTCCACCTTTGGAAACCGTTGCTGAAACTCTTGCACTACCTCAGGCAGAATCGTGTTTGCAATGGAATTGTTCATGCCGATGATTAAACGCCCTATTTCACCCTGACTGGCCTGTCGTGCATAAGAAACCGCTCGATTGAGATGAATTAACGCTTGCTGCGCTTCTACCAGGAAAGCTTGACCCGCTTCAGTTAACTGAATCGGACGTTTGCTGCGATCGAACAGCTTTACTGCCAACGTTTTCTGATGGGTACTCAACAATTCTTCAAGCGCCTGAATTCTCTGACTGAGGGGAGGTTGCTTAATTCCTAAACGCTTTGCTGCCTCGCTGAAGTTGTTGTCAGCCTGCACCACTGCGATGAAGTAGCAAATCTGTCGAAGCTCAAACTGGCCCAGATGCTGGAACTCCATACCCATCCTTACTATATTTTCAAGCATATTTTGTTATGCACTTCTTATCTCATAGCATATAAAGACTTGCTGGACTGGCCGATCGGGCACAGATACGCACCTCAAGTGCTGTACCTTTGACCTCTGTGGCAAGACAACGCCTACTCTAAAGGAGAATTTTATGAAGGTCAATTCAACGATTGCCACTACATCCAGTCGTCTAAATCGGGAAATTGAATTACCACCTGAAGTCGAAGTGCAAAAGCAGGCAATCAGTGAAAGAACGATCGCCTATTGTAACAAATCGCTCGATCGCAGCCGATTTTTCAGCCTGCTTAAAGACGGAGAAATCACCCCGTCCATCATGCAATATGCCTTCTTACAGTACCAACTTTGGCGGGATCGTCTGCATCAGTGGTTTGGATTATGCATCGTCAAAGCAGGAAGTTGCACTGATCCGGATCAGAAAGCAGCAATCATGTCCCTAGCCGATCACACATTCACAGATTTGCAGGATGATCATAGTGAGATGTATTTGGAATTTCTCCACAATCTTGGACTGAGTGATGCTGAAATCAAGGCATCTTGTCGGAGCGCGGCTACAGTATCGTATGAGCGCTCATTCTTTGACGACTTCGGCTATGGAACGAATAACTTCTACGAAGCACTGGCAGCGCTCAGCGGGCGAGAGCTATGCGTGGCAGTACGCAATGTGAGAATTCTCCAGTATTATTTCGATGCCCGCAGCATGAAGCACCCAACCTGGCTAGCATTGCACGCGGAATTGGAGGTCGATCATTTTCATGATGCCATTCGTCCGGTGCTGATCCGTTATGGTGGGGATTCAGCGAAGATTGCCGATCTTATGAAGGCAGTCGAGCAGGGGATAGATCGACATTTGCAATATTTCGAGGAGCTGCTGCATGAATACGAATCCCGGTAGTTCTAGGAAAATCATAAAAAAGTAATGATGAACTATAGGTGTGAACAAAATACCAGGTTGCACCAATGCGGCTCTCCAATGACTTCGAGAATGCCAACATTTTTCACCAACCGAGTATGAATAAACAACACATACAAAAACTACTTGAGTCAACCCAAGAACTATTTCTGACCACTCATAAACACGTAGTTGACGAGATTGTGAAACGGAATGGTTACTTTTTCCCTTTCGGTATTGGAGTATCAGCAGACGGAGAGTATATTGTAGCTGGAATAGAAAATCCAGATCCTGTACAGGCATTGAGTTTTGCAATTCAAGCACTCAAGAATTTTGCAGGGCAAGGGAAGCTTATTGCTGCTGCCACCTGTTTCGCTGGAAAAATTCAGATGGCGCAGAATGATGACTTACTTGATGTGATAATTATCGTCCTTGAGGACACGACAAAAACAGCTATTAAATGTTGTGGAACTTATCGCAAGACAGCAAGTAATTGGGAATTTGGGGACATCACAGGCAAGGTTGGAGAACCAATAATTTTTGATGGCTTGTGAAGTAGCTTAAATTTGATTTATGACAGTATCGTATATCTTACGTACAGCAAGCTAACAACGCAGTGGAGCGAACGGGCAAGATTCGTTTCAGTTCTATTAGCCACCGCTCAATTTTGCCGTTATACCAACAGTAAAAGTCCGTTAAATTTATCTGTTTTCAGCCAAGATTTGGCAAGCAAAAGTGATCGGCTTCGTTTGTAAGTACCGAAAGTGGATCGGCGATCGCCCTAGCATAAATAATTGTTAAGGAATCGCAGTATAACACGTCATTAGAGCGGACAAAACAGAGATAACTTCAGTTAAGCTAAAAATACAGGAGTTACGCAGGCGCACTACATATAGCGTGCCTGCGTAAGTCTTGTTAAGCAAACTTAATTTTCAAATAATCATCCTCCATCTTCGCCCCCGAAGGTTGCAGCGCCGCTAAAGCTTGTGGCAACACCAAATTACGGCGGTGATTCCCAATCCGAACATTCAACTCATCTCCCGTTTTGCTCAACTGAATTTGATCCTTAGCAATTCCGGGCAAATACAGCTCAAGACTATATTGATTGTTTTCCTGCACGATCTTAATCGTATTTTCTTTGTAATAAACTTGACTGGGGTCTTCGTCTTTGTAAAGCGTTTCTTTCAACCGTTCTAAAGCTGCCAAACCGCACATTTCTTCAGAATAAAGTGGCACTTCCTTAACTGGCAGTGGCATGAAATCCGAGTGAATTTCCTGACGGTACTGCTCTTGGCTTTCTTTCCACCGTTTAAAAAATGGGTCAGTTACTTCTGCGGGAATAATCCGGTTAGCTACTACTAAATCTGTGGCTACATTGTACAAACTCAAATAGGCATGAGCGCGCAGAGACTCTTTAATTACCATTTTTTCGGGATTGGTAACTAACCTTACCGAAGTGACAGTATTGTCAGTTAAAACCTTTTCCAAAGCTTCGATTTGTTCGTAAAATTCGTAAGGTGCATCCATCACCTCTTTGTCTGGTAAAGAAAAACCTGCAAGTGGTCTAAAAATAGGTTCAACTAAAGGTCGAAGGGCGGCTGATATACCTTGCAGCGGTTTGTAAAATTTTCTCATGTACCAGCCGCCAACTTCCGGCAAACTTAGCAGTCTCAATGCTGTGCCCGTCGGAGCCGAATCGATAATTAAAACATCAAATTCGCCTTCGTCGTAATGCCGCTTCATTCGCACTAAACCGAAGATTTCATCCATTCCTGGCAAGATGGCTAATTCTTCAGCTTGCACCCCTTCGAGTCCCTGTGCTCGCAAGACTTGAGTAATGTAGCGCTTAACTGCTCCCCAATTGCCTTCTAATTCCCTGAGAGCGTCTAATTCTGCTCCCCACAAATTCGGTTTCACCAGCCGCGAATCGTGTCCGAGTTCCATGTCAAAGCTGTCGGCTAAGGAGTGAGCGGGATCTGTGCTCAGCACTAGGGTTTTGTATCCCAATTCGGCACAGCGCAGCCCAGTCGCAGCGGCTACAGAGGTTTTGCCGACGCCGCCTTTTCCGGTCATTAATATTAAACGCATTGATTGTTTAGCTCGCCTGAAAATTCTTTACTTCTTTATTGTAACGTTCTGTAACAGAGATTAATTTAGTGGGGGAATTAATTTGGGCGACAAGCAGCCGCCGGACACAGCACATTTTCGGTCATTCACGAAATTACTGCCATGTCAAGCTCAGTTAAAATTATTTATTTCAAATATCAATTGCGGCGCCTAAAAATCCATCAGCGTTCATCTGTGTTTATCTGCTAATACAGCGTATTCCAGCTTTATGAAGTACACCCCAGAAACCGGGTTTCTTTACAGTTCTCGCATCATTACTGATTCTGTTGCTCGAAACCCGGTTGATCGCGATCTACATCTACATGGAATATGCTGTATCTGCGGTTAAAAAAGGGCTCTCGCTCTTGAAACACTATTTTTTATGGCTAAAAAACCTCCGAAAAATTCTAATTCTCAAACATTAGTTTTCAGAGAAAATACAAGCTGTTTGAGCACATCCAACCGCGAACAGTCCCAGTAATCTATGTGAGAAACAATTAAACCGTCGCTGTTGACTTTCAGTTCGCTCCTACCCGCGATCGCCATTTTCGGTTTCCAAGGTAACGGTGCGATCCAGCTCAGAGTCCAGCGAGTTTCTATAGTATCTCCCGACTGCGAAATCCCGTGCAAATCGAGATTTACATCCTGAAAAAAAGTCCCCATAAACCCGATCATTTTGCGGTAGCGATCGACTCCTGTAAATCGATTCACCGGATCTTCAAAATAAACATCTTTTGCATAGATGCTGTAAGTCTGATTATCGGGAAATCTTTGATAATCGTCTTTGAGAATTTCAATAATGTCCATTTCGAGCGATCGTTATTCTTATATTATTAGAATATAATTTTAACACAAGAAAGCGATAATCCGCAATTCTCGTCCAAGTTGTGATAATATATAGGGTTATTTCCTGCCTTACCAACTTTCAACTTAACATCACAACTATGATTGACCTCTACACTTTTACCACCCCGAACGGTCGCAAAGTCTCGATCATGCTCGAAGAAATAGGTTTACCCTACAACGTGCACGTCATCGACATCACAAAAAACGACCAATTTAGCCCAGAGTTCATCGCAATCAACCCCAACAGCAAAATTCCGGCCATAGTCGATCGAGATAACGGCATCACCGTCTTCGAGTCCGGCGCTATTCTAATCTATCTTGCCGAAAAAAGCGGCAGATTTCTGCCCACAGACAAACAAAAATACTTTCAAGTTATAGAGTGGCTGATGTTTCAAATGGCCAGCGTCGGCCCGATGTTTGGTCAGCTAAACCACTTCAAACGCTTTGCACCCGAACAAATTCCCTATGCGATTGGGCGCTACCAAAAAGAAACCTTGCGCCTCTACGGAGTATTAGACACTCAACTAGCAAAATATGAATATATCTGCGGCGACTATTCGATCGCCGACATTGCTACCTATCCCTGGGTTGCTATTTACGAATTTCAAGGATTAAGCCTCGACAATCATCCCCACCTCAAACGTTGGGTAGAAACCTTGCAGAAGCGTCCCGCAGTTGAGCGCGGAATGGCTGTTCCATCATTATAAACCCCCCATCTAAATTGTATTTTCGGGAGGGCGGGACACCCCACAAGCAAGTTGACTTTTGTGGAACGGGCTTCTAGCCCGTTCTTAATAAACAGCGGGCGGGCTAGAAGCCCACTCCACAAGCAAGTGGACTTTTGTGGAACGGGCTTCTAGCCTGTTCTTAATAAACAGCGGGCGGGCTAGAAGCCCACCCCACAAAGCAAGTTTACTGGTTGTGGAACGGGCTTCTAGCCCGTTCAAAAAAAGCCCTCAAACTCAATCCGCGAAATGCTTAATAATCGCCTCAGCAAACTCCGAACACTTCAACTCAGGCACCGGCGGCTCCATCAACCTCGCCAAATCGTAAGTAACTTCACCATTAGAAATTGCCGCTCCCAAACCCTTCTTAATCAAGTCTGCTGCTTCCTGCCATCCCATGTATTCTAACATCATCACCCCGGACAAAATCAGGGAACCGGGATTGACTTTATCCAAACCAGCGTGTTTCGGTGCAGTGCCGTGAGTCGCCTCAAAAACTGCACATTCATCACCAATATTCGCCCCAGGGCCCATACCCAATCCACCCACAATGGCGGCGGCCGCATCGGATAAATAATCCCCGTTCAGATTCATTGTCGCCAAAATCGAATACTCGGCGGGTCTGGTTTGAATTTGTTGGAAAATACTGTCAGCAATTCGGTCGTTGACCATGATTTTTTCTTTCCACTGACCGCTGCCGTGACTCTCCCAAATTGCAAACAGAACGTCGGCTACTTCTTGACGAATTTTGGCTTGTTTTTCTGGGGTCAAAGCATCGTATCCCGGGTCTATTTGCCGAGCATTATCTTCTAAGGTAATGTCTGGATTTTTTTCTTTGTTGCCCAGAATCCAAGACTCTCTTTCCGTTACGCACAGTTCTCGAAATTCGGTGGTTGCTAATTCATAACCCCAATCTCGGAAAGCTCCTTCAGTATATTTCATGATGTTGCCTTTGTGCACCAAAGTCACTTGCTGCTTATCTTTTGGCAACCGTAAAGCGTGCGTAATGGCACGCCGTACTAAACGCTGAGAACCTGTTTTGCTAATGGGTTTAATGCCGATTCCAGAATCGAGGCGAATTTGTTTTTTGCCATGTTCTGGTGTTGCTGGAATTAACTCATTATTGAGGAATTCAATCAATTTTTTGCCGATTTCGCTGCCTTTGGCCCATTCAATTCCGAGGTAAATATCTTCTGTATTTTCCCGGTAAATAATTACATCTAGGAGTTCAGGAGTTTTGTGTAGCGATGGTGTTCCAGCATAATATTTGCAGGGCCGCACGCAGGCGTAAAGGTCGAAGATTTGCCGCAAAGCTACGTTTAGCGATCGAATGCCGCCCCCTACCGGCGTTGTCAGCGGCCCTTTGATGGCGACTCCGTATTCTTTGATGGCGTTTAAGGAATCCTGGGGCAGATATTGGTAAGTACCGTAGACATCGCAGGCTTCGTCGCCTACATAGATTTTAAACCAGTTGATTTTTCGCTCGCCACCGTAAGCCTTTTCTACCGCAGCATCCATGACTTTCTGGGATGCAGGCCACAAGTCAACGCCGGTACCGTCGCCGCGAATGAAGGGAATAATCGGGTCATTGGGGACGATCGGCAAACCGTCTTTGAAAGTAATTTTAGAACCAGTTGTCGGGGCTACAATCTTTTCGTACATATCTTAACAGCGCGGATAGCAATGTTCCCTATTTTGCCACGATTATCTGCCTAAACCTCAACCAATCCTAAATATTTGTATAAATTTAAGTTGGATTTTGGGGCGACCGGCTGGCCGTCACTGTGACTTTTGGGCGATCGTAAATTTAAAAGTAACTTTAAAAAAGTAGCAAAGATAGCAGAAGTTTCTATCAAATATGCCTCTCTATCTTTCAGCGCTACGGTTGGGAATATGCTGGAAGCAAGTCAGTGGATTTAAGATTTAAGATTTAAGATTTTAGATTTACTCCACAGATGAATCTGGGAGGTTGAACCTTCGTCTAAAATTTTGGGCTGATCGCGACTCCTGTCGGAAAGTTGTATCGGTTTTTGGGCGGGGTCAAAAGGGTAATTGTAGCCGCCGATGAACGCAAATAAACGCAGATTATTTTCACAAAATTTGCATTTATTTGCGATATTTTTCCTTCTGCATATTCTTTTTTACCACCCACAAAATAAACCAAATGACAATAATCACTACAACAATTTTGGAAACCGGACCCAGATAATCCTCTACAATTGTATAATTTTCCCCTAGTTTGTATCCGGCAAAAGTCAGCAAACTCACCCATAAAAGAGTGCCGGCTGTTGAGTAGAGTAAAAAAGGAATTAAAGGCATATTGTTGATGCCAGCGGGCAGGGAAATCAGGGTGCGAACTCCCGGTACGAGGCGACACAAAAACACGGCTTTGTTGCCGTGTCTGTTAAACCATCTATTTGCTTTGTCAATATCGGCGCCCGATACTGTGATCCACTTACCGTATTTGTCGGCTAAATTCCTCAAGCGTTCTTCGCTCAATAACTTACCCGCATAGTACCAGGGAAGCGCCCCCAGAATTGTACCGATTACTCCTGCTGCGATCGCCGGCGCTAACTGCATATCATCACCCTTTGATGCCGTGAATCCTGCCAGCGGCATAATCAATTCTGAGGGTATAGGCGGGAAAAGATTTTCTAAAAACATCAACAGGCCAATTCCGAGATAGCCCATCGATTGCATTGTGTTAGTTATCCATTCAACCATTTTGATTTAATAATTTGGTAAGAAGAAGTCAGTAGTCATTAGTCATTAGTCATCGCTCGTTCCTAGACTGTGCTTGGGAACGCATATCTAGAGGCTCTGCCTCGACTCCCCATGAGGGAGGCAGAGCCTCCTTGTATTCATTCCCCGGCACAGCGTGGAAACGATAAACGATGATTAAGTGCCCGAAGTCCAAGAGTTTGTGTACTCAATTTGTTCGGCCGTCAAGGTATCAATGTGAATACCCATTGCTTCCAATTTGAGACGGGCAATTTCTTTGTCAACTTCCACGGGGATTGAGTGAATACCAGGCTCTAGTTTGCCTTTGTTCGTAACCAGATATTCGCAGGCTAAAGCTTGGTTAGCAAAGCTCATATCCATCACGGCGCTGGGGTGTCCTTCGGCTGCTGCCAAGTTGATCAAACGACCTTCGCCCAATACAATAACCGACTTGCCATTATTGAGGTGATATTCTTGAGTGAAAGACCGGACTGTTTTCACGTCGGTGCTTTTGGCGCCGAGGGATTTGAGGTCAATCTCAATGTCGAAGTGACCGGAATTGCAAACAATTGCGCCGTCTTTCATTGTCTCGAAATGTTCGGCACGAATGACGTGTTTGTTGCCGGTAACAGTAATGAATATATCTCCGACTGTTGCTGCTTCGTCCATCGGCATGACGCGGAAACCGTCCATCACTGCTTCGATCGCCCGAATCGGATCGATTTCGGTGACAATTACGTTAGCACCCATACCGCGGGCGCGCAGTGCCGTGCCTTTGCCGCACCAACCGTAACCTGCAACCACAATATTTTTACCGGCTAACAAAATATTGGTAGCGCGGATAATGCCGTCTAGCGTAGATTGACCGGTGCCGTAGCGGTTGTCAAAGAAGTGCTTGGTGTCGGCGTCGTTGACGTTCATTGCGGGGAAAGTCAGCACGCCGTCTTTCAACATGGCCCGCAGGCGCACGATGCCTGTGGTAGTTTCTTCGGTAGTTCCGATTAAGTCGGAAATTTGGTTCGGGCGGTGCTGGATCAGTGCGGCTACCACGTCGCTGCCGTCGTCGATGATAATATTGGGGCGGTGGTCTAGGGCTGTGTAGACGTGACGTTCGTATGTAGCCGCGTCTTCTCCTTTGAGGGCGAAGACGGAAATGCCGTAGTCTTCAACTAAGCAAGCCGCTACGTCATCTTGAGTGCTCAAGGGGTTGCTGGCGATCAGTACGGCGTCGCCACCGCCGAGTTTGATGGCGATCGCCAAATGAGCGGTTTCTGTGGTTACGTGGCAGCAAGCAGCCAAGCGAATGCCAGCGAAAGGCTTTTCTTTAGCGAAGCGTTCTTGAATTTGCCGCAAAACGGGCATTTCCCGGCCGGCCCACTCGATGCGTTGCTTTCCCAAGGGGGCGAGGGACAAGTCTTTGACTTCGTGTTTAATCTTGACGGATGTAGCAACCATGTATGTTATTTCTCAGAAATCATCAAACTTTGTTAGTTTTAGCAGATTAAGTCATCGGCGGGCAAGTGCTGTGATTTTACTCGATCGGGGTCGGCGCTGCTAATCTTAAATTTTGATTGTGTTTTAATGATTAGCGAACGAGTCGATGGAGTCACCCCCACAGTGAGAGTCAAACATCCCTGTCTGCCGATCGAGCTCAATCTTTTGTGTTAGCGTGGCGTTCTGGAATTATTTGACACTCTCATATCATTTCCGGTTACACCGGAATGATGTTGACTGTTGACTGTTGACTGTTCACTGTCAACAGTCAACAGTCAACAGTGAACTCGAATTTACTATTCCGATGCTAACGGATTTGATATCACTTGGGCTGCTGGCAGTTTGAGCGCCTGCGTGATTGCGTTCCCAGCTTGGCGGCCTGCTGATATCATCAGTTGGTTAGGACTTGGTTCAGTAGCGATTAGTTTCGCGTTCCAAGAAATCTTCAAATACTTTTTAGGGGAAATATTGTTGCTGTTGCACGAACCGTTTCAAGCAGGCGATCGGATGATTGTAGAAGGCTTTGAAGGTACTGTTGAAAAGATTTTGCGGCGTTCAACTCAAATTATTAGCGATCGGGGAGAGCGAGTTATCGTGCCGAAGGCGATCGTATTTACCAATTCAGTGCGGGTACTAACAACCATTCCACACAGGCGAACCAACCTGCGTTTAATTTTAGCCTACGAGACCGGCCTTCCTGAGCAATTGAAACCTTGGTTAAAGCTATTTCCGAAGTCGAAGGCGTTTTGTCCCAAACAACTCCAAAAGGTTGATACTTCAGGCATTAACCAAGGTTTTTTGCATCTTATTGTCCCCTATTGGAAGCTGCGGGAACAAGCACAGGTGCGACGGACAAAAACCGTGGGGTGGCGATTAAAGTAGCGTGCGTCCGGGCAGACATTAAAATTCTTGGCGTTGCACAATTTGAGGATGATTATTGTGGGGAGTAGGGGTTAGGCGTCCCGCCTGCTGTGAAAATACACGCCTTCGGGCTCATGGGCCCATCCCACAAAACAATCAAAATCATCCCGCTATTATGCAACGCCAAATTCTTCAACCGGTATCCGTGACTTTGTACGATCGAACACTTTACCGTGACTGAGTTTTGAATTTTTAGTTGGGAGAGGGAGAGAGTGGGAGAGTGGGAAAAATCCTCTTGCTTAACGCTTGACTTCTTCAGGCTTGACTTCTTCCCTCAACACCCATCCGTTAAATCCCGTACACTGCGCGTTCCCGAACTTCACCCTGATATCAAATCCGCGCTTCATCGTCGGGCGTAAAATCGAGTCAATATCCAACACTCAACCATTATTCAGTTTGGCGACCCGCCCGTCAACAGTCAACAGTCAACAGTCAACAGTCATGAGGAGTGCAACCAGAATTGATATGACTTCTCCCTTCTGACTTTTCAAATCAAGCAAAAGGCGAGCCGATTTCTCATTAGCGCGCCTCCTAATATAATTTTATTTTGTCAAACCTAATTCAGCAGATTGTTCGGGTTGAAAAATATCATGAAGTCGTCTTGCTAGCGCGGCGGCGGCGGGCTGCAACCAAGCCACCCAAACCGAGAGCCAAACCAGTCATTGTCATGGGTTCTGGAACTGCTTCTGCGCTCACTGTGAAGTCTTGGAAGTCTGAGTCCTTGCTGTTACCGCGATCGTCGAAGCCAATTAGCGTGCCTCCGTTAAACAGAGAACCCAATCCGTTTGTGAATTCTCCGGCTGCTTGGAATGTGGAAGTTGTTTCTTTGTCGAGCGCGCTCCACAGTTGCGAGTGCCCGCCAAACACCGCTTGCTGGCTGCCGCTGTTCAAGCTTGAGGTCGAGTAGACACGGCCACCCCAGTCGCTGTCGAGTCCCAAAGTATAAATTTTATTTGCCAGGAATGTGAATACTTCCGAGCCACCCAAGACAGTATTGCCCAGAGTTCCTTTCCATTCATTTTCCCACTGGTTGTCTGAGGATTTAGTTTCCGAAAACAGGGTCTTAACTAGAGAGACCGCCGAGTTCTCCACACTGTATATTCCCAAAGAGGATTGGTACATACCGTGAGATTCTTTGAAGTTAAACTTGATAGTTGTATCTTGGCCGAATTCGATGCTGTTGGCACCAAAGGAGGCGGCTTGAGCAGGAACTGCTGCGCCAAACAGAGCTGTGGCGGCTGCGGTAGCTGTTAAGGCGGATAATAGTTTGGTATTCATAACCTGTTCCTTTTGTGCGAGGGTCTTAATAATTTCATTATGCGATACTTTTTTTGTATTTGGGGCACTTTAGGTAAAGTTTGACACATTCTTTATCAAGCCTTTACATAACCTTCACAAATTCTGTCTCTCGCCTCGGCTCGCGGGCGATCGCTCCCTAAAAATACACACCCAATAATTATAAAAATTGTGGCTTGAAACCTTGCAGGTGCGGGCATGGGAGCGCGGGTAAGCCCAAGTGATTTAGAGCGGGCTTCTGCTAATTTTTTATTATATTCTGAAGTCTAAATCCTCAACAGCCAACACTTAAGTATAAATACGGTAATATTCGTGTGTACTGATAGTTAAAGGAGTTTTCTATTAACCAGAAACTGGGAATATTTGTTTTTTGGGACTTGTATAGGGGAGTTAAAGTAGTTTATCTATCGGGTAAATTACCTACAAAATGCGATCGTTGGGTCTACGTATTTTGGTTGAATTAAATAGATCCCGTGGCGTGAGATATCCCAAAGATGCGATCGAGGAGATGCAATTTCCACAGACTGAAGCGCTAAAAGAGCGGATTGCGCCTCAACAAAGATTGTATAGAGAAGCTGTGGCCGAGTCCTTGCTCCCGATCGACCGCATCAAAACAGACCGCTGTAGCGTTCCTCTGCCCAAGGTTCGCCCCGCTGGTGATAGCCGTTGCGTTCCCAAAAACCGAGTTCTTCGGTTTCTGTAAACTCCAGGCCGTTAATCCATTTAGCGCTTTTCCAAGCGTACAAGTGGGGAACTACGAGCCGCATTGGGCCGCCGTGGTCTGCGGATAGAGGTTCGCCGAAGACGGTGTGGGCGAAAAAGTTTTCTTCTCGGAGGAAGTCGGCGATCGCAATGTTAGTAGTGTAGCCGCCGTAGCAGTGTTCTAGGACGTGCAGAGCTTTCGGATCGACTTCTATGTAGTTCATAAAATCTGTGACTTTGACTCCCGTCCACTGCACGTCGAGTTTTGACCACCGGGTGACGCAGTGAAAATCCGCAGTAAAGTTACTTTGGGGCATCGCCTGGAAGTCCGACCAAGTGAAGGTTTTTGGTTTTGCTAATCCCCAGACTTTAAATTCCCAACTCTCAATACTGACGGAGGGTGTATCGCCGTAGGTCAGCACGGGAAACCCGTTGGCGAGGTATTGACCCGGGGGGACGCGATCGCTATTTTCTAATTCTGGCTTGCGAAAAAATTTGCCCAGCATTGATTGACGCTCTACAGTAACTGACTGCAATCCTGAGTATAACTTGCAGAGATGGGCGCATCGCAATTCATCTCCAGGTAGAAAGCAAAAGCACTTCTGTAGAAATAAAAAAAATCCCTAAATTCTACCTGATGCCAACCTAATTCTGCCTTCGGAGATAGCCGAAGCTAAAAATTACCAACTATTATGATTCCAGCGTAAGTAGCTCGGCGCTGTCAAACGCAATTATGTAAACGATTGTAAAGTATCCAAATGCCCTAAGCGTGGCTAAGTCAGCCCTGTTTACATACTGTTATATAGCTGAGTTTAATTCCGCCTATATACTTATTAAGTATCTAATCTTACATTTTATCGCAATTCATGGTGCATTTCCCAATTTTTGATGTATTGTTACAATATGCTCAGATGCCATATGTAAAAAAAATTGATGGGGTAAAAATCATGATCGCAAGTTGCTTAATTCCGTTGACGTTGTGCTTGATTGCTGGGTGGGTGACTGCCGGGACCGACAGTAGAACGCTAGACGGAATTCCGGCTCCCATAGCTGCAATTATTGGAGTGTGTTCGTTAATTTGGTTTGTGGCGGCGTGTCCTTGGCCTGTTGAACTCGCTCTAGTCTTGGCGGTGGTGGTTTTCGGCAAAGCTTATTTGCAAAAAATCTTGAAAGTCGGCTGAATTTTTAGGGCTAGCGCTCCTATGATTTGCGGGAGCGCGATCGAGTGCTGCTACTTTGTTAAAATTTTTTGCGATTTGTCTGGCTAGGTTCTCAGAGGGGGTCGCAAAGGCGGAACCAACCCTAGAATTGGTGAAATTCAATTTAGATATTTCGGTTAAAAATTAGAACATAAAAATCGACAGAGAAACCCGGTCGATCTAAGATCGACCGGGTTTCTGAGGGCCTGAAATTTTGACACATCCCGCACCACTTGCTGAGGACTTAGACACTCGGAACCCAAGAAACCGGGTTTCTGAGTCCAGGAGTGTTGCTGTATGTGCGTAAAATGGCAAGCTGTTAAATTGGCAAGCGATTGATATCTTTATTAGAACCAATTACTACCATCGCGTCGCCCTTTCTCAAGCGTTCGCTTGGCTCCGGATTAATCTCGAACTTTTCGGCGCGCCCGACTGCTAGCAAGTTCAAACCATACTTGCGCCGGAGCTCCAATTCGGAGATGGTTTTACCGTCAAACTTTTCAGGAACGAGCAACTCAACGATGCTGTGATCTGGGTCGAGGTCAAAGCGTTCTAAAATGCTGGGTTTTGTAAGAAGGCGGGCCACAGAGCAGCCCATTTCTCGTTCTGGAAAAACTACATGATCTGCACCGACTTTTTTCAACAGTTTTAAGTGAGTTTCCGAAGAAGCTTTGGCTATTACGTGACTTACCCCGCCTTCCTTAAGATTTAGGGTGGTGGTAATGCTTTCTGCTAGGTAATTGCCGATCGCCACAATCACTGTTTCAAATTCAAATATACCTGCTTCCGCAAGAGCGCTAGGCTCAGTAGAATCTAACTGCACAACGTGAGCAGCAATGCGCTCGGTCAAAGCTTGAGTTACTTTTTTTTCATCGGTGTCAACTCCCAAGACTTCGTAACCCAAGCCGTGCAGAGTCGAACACACAGCTTTGCCGAAGCGTCCCAAACCAATAACTGCAAACTGCTTGTTGTCGGCGCGCAAAGTCCGAAAAAAATTTAAAGATGACAGGTTCACTGAATATCCAGCGCTGAGCGTCTTGCTGTTTAAATTTTAGCAGAGACAGCGCCGCCTCCTTTTGGTTTTTAGGTAAGTCGTAAAAGTTGATTTGGGTTGTCACCCATTGTTTAGATTATCAGCAAGTAGGCAGGATTTTTTTATCCCACTAACAAACTTTCCTCAGCATACTTAAAAGACCTGGGTTTTGGGTCGCCGAATGCAGCACTCACCAGCAGCAGCACCCCAACCCGACCTATGTACATTGTAGCAATCAAAATCAACTTACCGATCGGTGAAAGCGTGGGTGTAATCCCAGTGGAAAGACCGACCGTGCCAAAAGCTGAAACTGCTTCATACAGCGCTGCGATAAATTCTACTTGGGGATTGGTCAGCTCGATTAAAATTGCAGATGTGAACGCGACCAACAGGGAACCGAAGACTACGCTAATGGTTTTCAGAATCATTGGTGGCGGGATTTGACGCTGATAGCACTCCACATCTTCCTGGCCTTCGATAACTGCTGTGGTACAGCAAAACAATAGCCTAAAAGTTGTGGTTTTGATTCCGCCGCCGGTGCTGCCAGGACTGGCGCCGATAAACATCAGCGCGATGGTCAGAAATAGCGAGGCTTCGGTCATTTGGCCAATGCTAATTGTATTGAACCCCGCCGTGCGGGGAGTAACAGATTGAAACCAAGCTGCCATCAGTTTTTGAGGAAAAGTTAGAGAGCCGAAAGTGTCTGGGTTGTCGTATTCCAGCACCAAAAAGGCTAGCGTTCCTAAAATTAAAAGGACAGCCGTTGTAGTAGTAACAACTTTGAAGTTCAGGGAAAAAACTGTGCAGATAGGGCTTTTGTTGAAGCGATCGCGCAGCCACAGGTAAATTTCCATAATTACTTGATAGCCGATTCCCCCAAATATGATTAAACCGCTGACTGTGAAGTTAACCATAGGCGAAGTGATGTAGCCGATCAAATTATCTGAATAGATGCTAAAACCCGCGTTGTTAAAGGAATTAACGCTGTGAAATATAGCAGACCACACACCCTCTTTAAATCCGTATTGGGGGACGAAAACCGTCATCAGCAAAAACACTCCTGTTAATTCAAACAAAAGCGTTGTTGCTAGAATTGACTGAATGAGTTGTACTACACCGGCTAGCCCGGGTTTGTCGAGAGATTGTTGCAGGGCAACTTTGTCTTTCAAGCCAAAGCGGCGGCCCAATAACAGCAGCAAGAAAGTCGTGGCTGTCATGTAGCCCAAGCCTCCTATTTGCACCAGTAAAACTAGGCACAGTTGCCCCCAAAAAGAGTAATATTTTCCGACATCCACAACCGACAAGCCCGTGACGCACACAGAGGAAGTAGAGGTAAACAGTGCTGTTATTGGATCGCTCCAAGTTCCATCAATTGTGGAAAAGGGCATCATCAGTAATAGAGCACCTATGAGGATGACAGCGAAAAAGCCCAAAGCAATGGTTCGCGAGACAGTCATTCGATTTTAGGTTTTAGATTTTAGATTTGAGAGGGAACCACAAATCGATTTTAGATTTGAGGTTTTAGAGGGAACCCACAAATCGATTTTAGATTTGAGGTTTTAGAGGAAGCCCACAAATCGATCCTCGGGCTTCAAATAAGGATATCTCTGTCTGGCGAATGCCGGAGACCGATCGAACTAAATGACCAAATTCTATGACAACAGCGGGAAAATAACGGTAGAATTCCTTTAATAACTTGCGATCCGGCGATGACATCAACACTTTACCAGCAAATTCAGCAACTTTACGACGCTTCTAGCGGTTTGTGGGAGCAGGTGTGGGGCGAACATATGCACCACGGTTACTACGGCCCGGATGGCAATTTGAAAAAAGAGCGCCGACAGGCTCAGATAGATTTGATAGAAGAACTGCTGGCTTGGGCTGGAGTGCCGTCAGAGAAGGCACTCTGTGAACCTTACCGCATTCTCGATGTCGGTTGCGGGATCGGCGGCAGCACGCTGTATTTGACCGAAAAGTTTAGTTCTCTCCCTAAAAATAATTTAAAGTTGGATGGCGGGGCGGATCAAGATTATAGCCGATCGCCCGAACAAAATAAAACGGGCCCTAGCGTTACAGCGACCGGGATTACTCTGAGTCCGGTACAGGCCAACAGAGCGACCGAACGCGCTAAAATTGCTGGGCTAGAAAGCAATGTGAACTTTTTGGTGGCCGATGCTTTGAATATGCCTTTTCCGGACGAGTCCTTCGACTTGGTTTGGTCGCTCGAAAGTGGCGAACATATGCCCGACAAAATTAAGTTTTTGCAGGAATGCTGCCGCGTACTCAAGCCGGGAGGAACTTTGATTTTGGCAACTTGGTGTCACCGCCCGGTGGGAGAAACGGCGGGAGAATTAACTGATGAAGAGAGAAAGGAATTGGCAGAAATTTACCGGGTTTATGCTTTGCCTTATGTGATTTCTTTGCCGGAATACGAGGAAATTGTTCGCAGTTTGCCTTTGACAAGTATTCGCACCGCTGATTGGTCAAAAGCTGTTGCTCCTTTTTGGGATGTGGTGATCGATTCTGCTTTGACTCCGAGCGCGATTTGGGGTTTGCTAACGAGCGGTTGGACGACTATTCAAGCAGCACTTGCTCTCGGATTGATGAGCCGTGGATATCAGAGCGGGTTGATTCGTTTTGGGATGATTTGTGCTGTAAAATAGCAGGCATATATCAAAGAAGTTTTGAGTGTTGAATTGATGAGTAAGGTGTGCATTGCACACCTTAGAAAAAAAATATTATTTGTGTGGTGCGGGTGTGAGATTTATGGGCAATGATTCGATTGGAAAGTCTTGGATTGATAAAAATGGCTCGGCTCAGCAAAGCTGGCTGAGGGCATTTTGGGAGTTTTCTCGGCCGCACACAATTGTGGGTACTAGCTTGAGTTTATTGGCGTTGTACGCGATCGCCCAAAGTGCGCGGCTGTTTGTGAATCCTGTATTTGGGCCCCTAGCTTGTGCCTGGTTGGCTTGCATTTGCGGCAATATTTATATTGTGGGATTGAACCAGTTAGAAGATGTTGAAATTGATAAAATAAATAAGCCGTATTTGCCGATCGCCTCGGGAGTTTTTTCTCGGAAAACCGGGGAATTAATTGTAATTGCAACGGGAATTATAGCAATTTTGACTGCGGTTTTGCAAGGCCCGTTTTTGCTGGCTACCGTTGGCGTTAGTTTGGCGATCGGGACTGCTTATTCTCTGCCACCAATTCGGCTGAAACGGTTTCCTTTTTGGGCGGCGCTGTGCATTTTTACGGTGCGTGGCGCGATCGTAAATTTAGGGTTATTTTTGCACTTTAATTGGGTGTTGGATTTGGGAATGGCGAAAAGCGCTTTTTCTGGCTGGAATTTGGAGAGTATGTCTTTTGGGATTCCTGCGGAAGTTTGGGTGCTGACGGTTTTTGTTGTGGTGTTTACGTTTGCGATCGCCATTTTTAAAGATATCCCCGACATGGAAGGGGACAAGCAATACAATATTACTACGTTTACGATTGAGCTGGGCAAGCCTGCCGTCTTTAATTTATCTCGCTGGGTGTTGACGGTTTGTTATTTGGGCGCGACTTTGGCGGGAGCGATCGTATTGTCTAATGTTAATTTAGTGTTTCTGACAGTTTCTCATTTGGCGGCTTTGGGTTTGATGTGGTTTTGGAGCGCGAAAGTTGATTTGGACGATAAAATAGAAATTGCTGCATTTTATCAGTTTATCTGGAAGTTGTTTTTCTTAGAATATCTGATTTTTCCGGCAGCTTGTTTGTTGGGGTAGAAGGGGGAGAAGGAAGAAGGAAGAAGGAAGAAGGAAGAAGGAAGGGGGAAGGGGGAAGAAGGAAGAAGGAAGGAAGAGTTAACAAGTTAGAACAATTTGGCAATTACCAGTTAGCGAACTCCCAAACAACAAACACAACTATGGCTTCTCAAAAAAAAAATCGGAAATCTGCCTGTAAACTGGGTACCGAAGACTCTTTGAAATTAGCTTGGGAACATCACCAAGCGGGCCGTTTGTTAGAAGCTGAAAATTTGTACCGGCAAATAATAGAAGTGCAGCCGGAATCAGCAAACGTGCTGTGTTTGTTGGGAATCGCGGCGAGACAGCAGGGAAAAATTGCCGAAGCGATCGACTTTTACGAACAAGCGATCGCCCAAAACCGCGATTTTGTAGAAGCACATTTAAATAAGGCTAATGTTTTGCTGGATGTAGGGGAATATCAAAGGGCGATCGCCAGTTACGAAGAAGTAATCAAAATCCAGCCCAATTCCGCACTCGCCTACAATAATTTGGGGTGGGCAAAACAGCAATTAGGCGAAATAGACGCGGCTATTTTATATTACCAAACAGCGCTGCAACTCGACCCAAACCTGCACGAAACAGCGCACAATTTAGGACATTTATTTAAACAAAAAAATCAATTAAACGAGGCGATAGCTTGTTACCTCCACGCTTTAAAAATCAATCCCAACTTGACATATTCTCTGATGGGTTTGGCAACAGTTTTGCAACAGCAGGGGAAATTAGCCGAAGCTTTCAACTGCTACCAGCAAGCGGTAAAACTTGACCCCAACAATCCCGAAGCTCACAACAATGTAGGAGCCTTTTACCACGAACAAGGTAATGTAAAAGCCGCAATATCCTACTACAGACAAGCATTAAAATTAAAGCCAGACTTCGTGGAAGCAATTAACAATCTCGGACACGCTTTGGTCGATTTAGGAGAGTTTCAAGAGGCTTTTTCTTGTCACAGTCGAGCTTTGGAATTGCAGCCAGACAACGCCACCGCCCACCTGGAATTAAGTTTAACTTTGCTATTGTTCGGAGATTTTCAGCGCGGTTTTGCTGAATACGAGTGGCGGTGGCGTACTCCGCAACTACAACCGAGGCAATTTAAACAGCCGGTTTGGGATGGTTCGGATTTGCAGGGGAAAACTATTTTACTCCACGTCGAGCAAGGCTTTGGCGATTCTATTCAGTTTATTCGCTACGCCCCAATTCTTCGGAGCCGAGGCGCTAAAGTGATGGTGGCTTGCTATCCAGAACTGATGCGGTTGTTTGCGACAGTTCCTGGTATTGAATATTTATCAGTTAGTCTGGAAGGTTTGCCAGAATTTGACGTTCACGCACCTCTGATGAGTTTGCCGCGAATTGTGGGGACAACTCTTGAAACAATACCGGCAAATGTTCCTTATTTAGCTCCGCCTGCTGAGTGCAAATTTGCACTTTCTTCTGATGCCAAATTGAAGGTAGGGATTGTTTGGGCGGGGAGTCCGCAGCGCCGGAAAGACAACCAGCGTTCTTGCAGTTTGAGCGATTTTATTCGATTTTTGGATGTTCCGGGAATTGCTTTTTATAGTTTACAAAAAAACTTGTACGAGAGCGATCGCACTTTGTTGAACCAACACTTAGTGCCGGATTTAACTCCGCATTTAAACGACTTTGCTGATACCGCTTCGGCTATATCTCAACTGGATTTAGTCATTAGTGTCGATACGGCTGTGGCGCACTTAGCCGGTGCTTTAGGAAAACCGGTTTGGGTGCTGCTTTCTTTTGCTCCTGACTGGCGTTGGCTGCTGGATCGTGAAGATAATCCTTGGTATCCAACTGCGAGGCTTTTCCGCCAAAGTCAGCCGGAAAGTTGGCAAGAATTGTTTGAGGAAGTACAGGCGGCTTTGAGTTTATTTGCGATCGCCAATACTGCTAGTTATTCCGAGGATTCTGCCCACGCTCAGCTTGACTTCGTTTCCCTCGCAATGACTGCAAATAATACGCCTGACCTCGATTCTGTGGCTCTCAAAATGACAGGTGCAAGCGTGGTTAAAGAGAGTAAACAAATATTTGTGATGGCGAGCGAAGGGTTAGCAGAAGGCTCCGCAGCTAAGCAATCGCAGGGAATTGAGACATCGATTGCGAGCGGAACGGCTGGCGAGGATTTAGCTGTTTTAGAGGATTTATTGCGGCAAGCAGAACAGTTAATGGAAACAGGTGAGAAGGAAGAGGCGCTCGCCCTTTACGAACAGATTATATCTATTGAGCCAAATTGCGTTCAAGCGCGGATTAATTTTGGTTTTCTCAAGCAAGAAAATGGTGAATTGGAAGCCGCTATCCCCCATTATCGAGAAGCTTTAGCCATCGATCCAAATATTCCTCAAACAGCTTACAACCTGGCAAAGATTTTTGAGGAACAAGGTCAAGTGGAAGAGGCGATCGCACATTACGAGCAAGCTCTTGTAGCTCAACCGGATTTCGTACCCGCCCTGATTAATTTAGCGGTGGCGCGGCAAGAAAAAGGCGAACTTGTAAGGGCGATCGAGCTGTACCGGCGAGCGCTGGAAATTAATCCACATAGCTGGGAAGCTTACAACAATCTGGCAACAGTGTTGCAAGAACAGGGCAATTTAGAAGATGCGCTGGAGTATTATCACAAAGCTCTAGAATTGCTGCCGGATTTTGTGGAAGCTATCAACAATTTAGGCAGGACGTTTCTGGAAAAAGGCGCGGTAGAAGATGCGATATCCTGCTACAGACGAGCGATTCATTTAAGTCCAAATCACGCTAGCGCTCACCTGAATTTATCCTTGGCTTTGCTGTTGGTGGGAGATTTGGAAAATGGTCTCGCCGAATACGAGTGGCGCTGGCAAATTAAAGAATTTCACACTGGTCATTCCTGTTTTTTGACGGGGCCGGATAATACTGTTTCGGCGAGAGAATACCGACCGCTGTGGGACGGTTCTGATTTGGTGGGAAAGACTATTTTGCTGCACGCCGAACAAGGTTTAGGCGATTCGCTTCAGTTTATTCGCTACGCTGCGATCGTCAAAAATAAAGGCGGTAGGATCATTGTGGGCTGTTACCCGCAATTACACCGTTTATTTGCAACGGTTGACGGCATTGATTTACTAATAGTTAAAGGCGAGCCACTGCCGGAATTTGACGTGCAAGCGCCGATGTTGAGTTTGCCCTATATTATCGGTACAAAGCTGGAAACAATACCAGCAAATACTGCTTATTTATCTCCGCCTGCGGGTGCTGAATTTACGCTTCTACCCGATCGCACTTTGAAAGTTGGCATTGTCTGGGCGGGGAATCCAAAACACCGCAAAAACAAGCAGCGTTCGTGCAGTTTAAGCCAGTTTCTGCCGCTTTTGGAGGTTTCGGGGGTAAGTTTTTACAGCTTGCAGAAAGAGGTTTCCGAGGCAGATCGCGCGCTGTTGAATCAAACGTCGATCGTAGATTTGAGCCCGTATTTTGGCGATTTGGCCGATACTGCGGCTGCGATCGCCAAACTGGATTTAGTCATTAGTGTCGATACCGCTGTCGCCCATTTGGCGGGCGCTTTGGGCAAACAGGTGTGGATTTTGCTGGCGTTTTCGCCGGATTGGCGGTGGCTGCTGGAACGCGAAGATAGTCCTTGGTATCCGACGGCGCGGCTGTTCCGGCAGCATCAGCGGGGCGACTGGGAGGGCGTTTTCGCTCGGGTTGCGGAAGCTCTAGGCGCGGTTGCTGCTGCATTTGTGCCGTCGGATGCGGCGGATGCAGAGTTTCGGTTGGGCGTAGATTTGCAGCAGCAAGCCGATTTTGGGGGTGCGATCGAATGTTATGAGCGAGCGATCGCGATCGATCCAAATTATGCGGCCGCGCACAGCAATTTAGGCGTTGTCAAACAGCAAGCGGGCAGGCTCCCAGAGGCGATCGCGCACTACAGACAAGCGCTAGCAATCGACGGGAATTTGGCGGAAACTGCGAGCAATTTGGGCAGCGCGCTCGCAGAAGCAGGGGAGACTGAAGAGGCGATCGCAGAATACGAGCGGGCGCTTTCTTTGAACCCGAATTGCGCGGAAGCGCTGATTAATTTGGGCCTGTTGCGGGAAGAGCAAGGGGATGTGGCGGAGGCTATAAGCTGCTACGAGCAAGCGATTCAAGTCAATCCTAATTGCGCGGTGGCTTATTTGAATTTGGGAATTGCTTTGGAGGCACAAGGGGAGGAAGCGGGCGCGAATTACGAACAGGCGATCGCCAATTACGAACGGGCGATCGCGATAGAGCCAAATTATGTGGACGCCTTGCACAACTTAGCATACGCCTCGATCCGACAGGGCCAAATTGACCGCGCGATCGCATACTACGAGCGATCGACTGCGCTGCAACCGGATTTAGCAGAAACTCTGATCGGTTTGGGGAGTTCACTGCAACAGCAAGACAAGTTAGATGAGGCTCTAGCCGTTTGCCAGCAAGCGATTCAGCAATTGCCAGCCAGTGCACAGGCTCGCTGCAATCTAGGAATTGTCCTGCAGAAACAGGGCAAAATTGAAGATGCGATCGGCTGCTATGAGCAAGCTTTGAGCCTGAAACCCGACTTTCCTGAAGCTTTGAACAATCTCGGCAAAGCTTTTGAGGAATCGGGAAAAATGGCACAGGCGATCGATTGTTACCGTCGGGCGATCGAACTCAAACCCGGTTATATCAATCCCCTCACCAATTTGGGAAGTGCTTTGCACGATCGCGGCCAATTTGCAGATGCTGTCACCTGCTACAGCCAAGCAGTTAAATTCAATGTCGGTCATCCTGAATCTCACCTAAATTTAGGTTTAGCGTTGCTGCTGGCGGGAGACTTTCAGCGCGGTTTTTACGAGTACGAATGGCGGCTCCTAGTTAAAGAAAAACAGTTCCGCTCCCACAACTTTATTCAGCCGCTTTGGGATGGCAAAAATTTGCAGGGAAAAACTATTTTGCTTTGCCCGGAACAGGGTTTAGGCGATGCAATTCAGTTTATCCGCTACGCAGATTTAGTCAAGCAAAAAGGCGGCCGGGTAATTGTTTGGTGTTTACCCCACTTGGAGCGGTTGTTTGCACAAGTTTCGGGAATCGATGGGTTAATAGTTAATCCAGAGGATGCGCCGGATTTTCAGGTTCACGCGCAGCTAATGAGTTTGCCACACCTTCTGGGAACAACTTTAGAAACTATACCGGCCAAAGTTCCTTATTTAGCTCCGCCGCCCGGTTGGGAATTTACTCTCAGCCAAACTCCTAATTTGAAAGTGGGGATTGTGTGGTCTGGAAATCCTAAAAATACCCACAATAAGGTGCGATCGTTACCCCTGAATTTGTTCACCAAACTGTTAGATATGCCCGGAGCAGATTTTTACAGTTTGCAAAAGGAAATGACAGCAGACGATCGCGCTTTGTTAGAGCAAATGCCAGTAACAGATTTAAGCTCTTATTTGCACGACTTGGCGGATACTGCGGCGGCAATCTCCGCTCTGGATTTAGTTATTTCTGTAGATACTTGTGTGGCACACTTGGCTGGTGCTTTGGGCAAACCAGTGTGGATTTTGCTCTGTTTTGTGCCGGATTGGCGGTGGATGTTGCAACGCGAGGATAGTCCTTGGTATCCCACGGCGCGACTGTTTCGCCAGTCCACAGCGGGAGATTGGGAAGGAGTTTTAGAAGAAGCTGCTTTGGCGCTGAGAGAAAGAATTGTCCACCATAAACCAGCTATACCGCCAAGAGAAACTCAAACCAATATTGAATTATATCAAAAACAGTTCAATCAGGGAAATATTCTCAAGTCGCAAGGAAGATTGGCCGAGGCGATCGCTTATTTTAAAAATGCTTTGGTTTTGCAGCCGAATTCGATAGAGGCTACGACTAATTTGGCAGTGACGCTGCACCAAACAGGCGATTTAGCCGAAGCTGCCACCTATTATCAGCGCGCGATCGAAATAGATCCAAACTGCCCTCAATCCCACAATAACTTGGGTATTTTGCTGCAAGATCAAGGCAATATAATGGCGGCTATATCTTGCTTTCAAAAGGCGATCGCCCTGAATCCGGTTTACGTCAAAGCTCTCAACAATCTCGGCGCGATCCTCCAGCAGCAGGGCGAGTTGCAGAGTGCGATGGCGTGTTTTCATCAAGCGCTTTCTGTCAATTCCAATTACGTGCCCGCGCTGGTAAATTTGGGTGTGGCGATGGAAACACAATCTCAGCTAGACGAGGCTGAACGGCTTTACGAGCGTGCAATAGGAGTAGAACCAAACAATCCTACAGGACACTATCACCTGGGAACGTTATGCTTGGGGGCGGGAAAAATAGAACAGGCAATTTCTAGCTTGGAACGAGCCATATCTTTGAACCCTAATTATCGAGAAGCTATTACTAACTTAGGCAGCGCCGTTGAACAATTAGGAGACGTAAATCGAGCAATTTTGTGTTATAAAAAAGCAATAAAAATTGATGTTAATTGTGTAAAAGCTCACTTCAATTTAAGCTTAGCCTTGCTGTTGACTGGGGACTTGCCACGCGGTTTAGCAGAATACGAGTGGCGCTGGCAAACAGAACAGGCGAAAAAATTGCCACGGTTGAATTTTGACCGACCAGTTTGGGATGGGTCAGATTTGAACGGACAAACTATTTTGCTCCGCTCCGAACAAGGTTTGGGCGATGCCATTCAATTTGTACGATACGCGGCAATTGTGCAGCAAAAAGGTGGTAAAATAATCATTTCTTGCTATCAAGAACTGAAGCGTTTATTTAAGCAGATTCCTGGCATCGCACAAGTGGCGGTTCGGATGGATGAATTGCCGGATTTCCAAGTACAAGCACCGCTGATGAGTTTGCCTCATATTCTGGGAACAAATTTAGAAAATATACCGGCCAATGTTCCTTATTTAGCGGCGCCTCCGAATTGGCAATTTTCCCTAACTTCCGATCGCAATTTCAAAGTTGGGATTGCGTGGGCGGGAAGTTCAGAACATTTGAAGGATTTTCAGCGATCGAGCGATTTAAGCTATTTCCTGAAATTGTTAGATATTTCCGGTGTAAGTTTTTACAGTCTTCAAAAAGAAATGTCGCCTGACAATCGTAGTTTGTTAACTCAAACTCCCGTGATAGATTTGAGCGACAATTTGAACGATTTTGCCGATACTGCGGCGGTGATATCGCAACTAGATTTAGTAATTTGCGTGGATACTGCTGTGGCGCACTTAGCTGGTGCTTTGGGTAAACCCGTATGGATTTTGCTGTGTTTTATGCCGGATTGGCGGTGGATGTTGGAACGCGAAGATAGCCCTTGGTATCCGACGGCGCGACTGTTTCGGCAGCAAACACCGGGCGATTGGGAGGAAGTATTCGATCGCATAAAAACAGCCTTAAAAAACCTAATTTCTACTCGTTCTCAAGCTGTGGCTGGTAACGGAGATACCGAAGCTTCGCCTCGATTTTCTTTATCGCCCGCACAGGTACAATTTCACATAGCAAATGCCTTAGAAAAACAAGGTAAAAAAGCAGAGGCAGCCGCTCGTTACGAACAAGTAATTGCCGCCTCACCCAGCCACGCCGAAGCCCACAGTTATTTAGGTTATCTCAAACAGGAAAACGGGCAAATAGGCGAGGCTATTTCGCACTACAAACAAGCGCTAGAAACCAATCCCAACCTGAGCGAAACAAACTTATACTTGGGTTCGGCCCTCGAAGAACAGGGAAAAGTCGCAGAGGCGATCGACTTCTACAATAAAGCAATTCAACTACGTCCCAACTCGCCAAATTGGCGCTTGAGACTAGCATTAGCTTTGCTTTTAACTGGGAATTTTGATGCTGGTTTTGCAGAGTACGAATCGCGCTGGCAAACTCAACAATTGGATCAGCGCTCTTTTGAGAAACCACTTTGGGACGGCTCGGATTTGCAGGGAAAAACAATTTTATTGCACCCCGAACAAGGTTTTGGCGATACGATACAGTTTATTCGCTACGCTCCTTTAGTTAAGCAAAAAGGCGGCAAAGTTATTGTGGCTTGTCATGTCTTGCTGAAGCGTTTGTTTGAAGGAATTGCAGGAGTAGATCGAGTAGGAGTCAGGCCGAGCGATTTGATAGATTTTCAAGTGCAAGCCCCGCTGCTAAGTTTGCCGCGAATTCTGGGAACGACTTTGGAAAATATACCGGCGAATATTCCTTATTTAGCTCCGCCACAGAATTTTAAATTTTCCCTAGAGCCGAACAATAAACTAAAAGTAGGTATTGTGTGGGCGGGCGGCCCGCTGCACCGCAACAATCATCGGCGATCGTGTAAATTGAGCGATTTTCTGAAATTTGTAGATGTTCCGGGAGTGAGTTTTTACAGTCTTCAGAAAGATTTGTCAGCGGGCGGTTCCCTACAGGATAGCTGCGCTTCACGCACTTTATTAAAGCAACACAAAATTGAAGATTTAAGCGAACATTGCGTCGATTTTGCCGACACCGCAGCAATTATTTCGCAACTCGATTTAGTAATTTGCGTAGATACTTCTGTCGCGCACTTGGCGGGTGCTTTGGGCAAACCCGTGTGGATTTTGCTGTCTTTTGTTCCCGATTGGCGCTGGATGCTGGAACGCGAAGATAGCCCTTGGTATCCCACTGCGCGGTTGTTTAGGCAGCAAAAAGCAGGTGATTGGGATGGAGTTTGCGATCGTATAAAAGCAGCCTTGCTAGAGAGGGCGGGCACGGGGGCACCGCCCCTACAATCTACTCGTTCCCAGACTCAGCCTGCTAACGCAGATTCTTATGCTCCGCCTCAAATCCAACCCCCAGAAACTCCCCCACAAATTACAGGAATCGGCATCAGTTGGCCGATCAGCATCACTAGCGGTTGGGGAATTTACGGCGTGAATTTAACACTACAACTGCTGCAAAGTCCCGCCTGGGAAGTTGCACTTTTAGCACCGCCATCCATCACCTCAGAAGCGATGAATCCGCTGCATAAATCCCTGTTATTACCTGTAATTGAAAAACACAAAACTTTTCAGGAATTAGTAGCAGCAAATTCCGACAAACAAATCAGTTGTAATTTTCCCGTACTTTACGCTTTGGGGAATAATTTAGCATCCTCTGGAGTTGACAATCAAATTACCAGCGCTTGTCAAATAGGAGTCATATTTTTTGAAGACACACGGATCACAGCAGAAGCACTAGAAACAGCCAAAAAATATAGCGCGATTGTCGCAGGTTCCAACTGGAATGCGGATGTTTTGAAAAGCTGTGGCTTGACTAATGTGGCGATGGTACATCAAGGAATTGACCCAACAATTTTCCATCCTGCACCTAAATCTAATCTATTTGGCGATCGCTTCGTCATTTTCTCCGGCGGCAAACTGGAATATCGCAAAGGTCAAGATATTGTAATTGCCGCTTTCAAACGATTTCGCGCCAAACATCCAGAGGCTTTGTTATTAACAACATGGCACAACTTCTGGCCTCAGTATATGTTAGGAATCGAACAAACCGGGAACGTTGCCGGACTTCCCAATATCAACGGCGACGGAAGTTTAGGAATTTCCCAATGGTTAGTGGCTAACGGTTTGCCAGTTGACTCTTTTATCGACATCGGCTTAATTCCCAATCACCTCGCGGGACAAATTTTGCGAGAAGCCGACTGCGCTGTTTTCACCAACCGCTGCGAAGGTGGCACTAATTTAGTCGCGATGGAAAGTATGGCCTGCGGAATTCCGACTATTTTATCAGCAAATACTGGTCATTTAGACTTGATTTACAGCCACATTTGCTATCCTTTATGGAGTCAAGGACGAGTTAAACCTACTGATCCTTTTTCCGGTGTAGAAGGTTGGGGAGAGTCTGAGGTTGCAGAAGTTGTCGAGGCTTTGGAACAAGTTTATACTAATCGCGAAGAATCAAAACGTCGCGGTTTAGCTGCGGCTAACTTTATGCGTGATTGGACTTGGGAAAAACAAGTTAAGCGCTTTCTTGATGTTATATCAAATTCGCTTTAACAATCATCTTTTTCCGGTTAATAGAATTCGCTACTACACAAAGTTTAGTTAGCCTAAGCGTTGGCGCGCTGGCTTCGCCCAGGCCAACTAAAGAATAAAGAATCCAGATTAACTTCAATAGGGTTCAGTTAAGGCTCAAATAGTGGTAAATTAGGTATGGTGTCCAAAAATGGAGAGCAAGTAAGGTGCATCTCAAAG